>NZ_JBMIOP010000241.1:0-8479 GCF_049197365.1 Mycobacterium sp. THU-M104 | reverse complement strand
TATCATCGCACCGTTGCCGAGGTCATCGCACCACCATCGCAACGTATTTTGTTCTGCGGCATGTCGATTGGATTTGTCGATCCGTCGGTGCCGCGGACGCGGACACCTCGAGCTCCGCTGTCGGAGACTGTCACCTTTTTGCAGTAAGCGCCTCACAGCGGGTTGCCTGCCGATGGGTAGTCGGCACGGGGTGGCGCAGAGCTGCCACCCGATGCCGGTGCCGGTCGAAAAAGCCGACCTCCACTCCTCGAATATCGCACTGACCCACTGCATCCGCGACCACCGACGGCTCCCTCTCGGATCTGCTCGGGCAGAACGTATTTGAGCCGCTTCGTGAAGCCAGCCGCGGCAGTTGGCGGCGCTACGACGTTCCGTCGGTCCCGGGGGTGCCGCCGAAGAGGCCGGCGGTGCCGCCGGTGCCCCCGGTGCCACCGTTGACACCGTCACCGCCATTGCCGCCGTTGCCGTAGAGCGCCGCTTCGGACATCCCGTTCATGGTCACCCCGGCGTTGCCGCCGTTGCCGCCGTTGGCGGGGTTGGCACCGCTGCCCGCGTCGCCACCGGTGCCGCCGAAACCGAACACGCCTCCGCCGTCACCGCCGTCACCGCCGTTGCCGCCGGTGCCGAGGTTCGTGGTGCCGCCGTGCCCGCCGGCACCACCGAGACCGGCGCCTACCAGTGCGGTGCCCATCCCGCCGTCACCGCCGTTGCCGCCGACGCCGCTGGTGCCGGTGGCGGCCCCGCCGGCCCCGCCGGCACCTCCGCTGGTGATGCCTACCAGCGCGGAGCCCACACCGCCGTCCCCGCCGGTGCCGCCGATGCCGGCGGCGCCGGTGGCGCTACCGCCGTCACCGCCGGCGCCGCCGTGTTCGAGGCTGCCCCCGACCAGGGCGAGGCTGGTTCCCACGCCGCCGGTACCACCGGCGCCACCCTGCAGAGCGGCAGCCCCGCCGGCACCGCCGGCACCGCCGTGGGTGACGTCGAACCCGGCGAGGGCCAAGCCGGCGCCGTCGGCGCCGGCGCCGCCCGCGCCACCGGTGCCGCCCACATTGGTGGCGGCCCCGCCGTCACCGCCGGCGCCGCCGTGCACGACGTCGAGTCCGACGAGGGCGACGCCAGCGCCGATGCCACCGGCGCCACCCGTGCCACCGGTGCCACTGGTCCCGGTGGCGGCCCCGCCGGCCCCGCCAACGCCGCCCGCCGCGTCGTCGATCCCGACGAGGCTACGAGCTAAGCCGGCCCCGCCGGCGCCGCCATGCCCGCCGACACCGGAGGCCCCGCCGGCCGCGCCGCCGGCGCCGCCGTGCCCACCGAAACCGAGGAACAGACCGGCGTCGCTGCCGCCCCCGCCGCCGACACCACCGGTGCCGTCGATCCCGGTGGCCGCGCCACCGGCCCCGCCGGCGCCGCCCCACGACACGAGAAGACCCCCGGCCCCTCCGGCCCCGCCGGCACCACCGATCCCGACGGTGGCGGCCCCACCCACCCCGCCAGTGCCACCGACGCCGAACAGCAATCCCGAGGTGCCGCCGGCCCCGCCGGCCCCACCATCGCCGCCGCCCGCGGCCGCCCCGCCGGTCCCGCCGGTGCCTCCGTTGCCGATCAGCAACCCGCCGGCTCCGCCGGCCCCGCCGGTGGCTCCCGGGTTGGTGCTGGCTCCGCCAGCGCCGCCGTTACCGAACAGCCACCCGCCGGCCCCGCCGGCGGTGCCGACACCGTTGACGGTGGTGCCGTTGGCGCCGTCACCGAACAGCGGGCGCCCGGTGAACTGCAGGAACGGCGCGTTGATCGCCCCCGACACGTCGCGCTCGACGGTGTGCAGTGCCTGTAGCGGGTTGGCGTTGGCGGCCTCGGCCGCCGCGTAGGCCCCCGTACCGGAATTCAGGGTGTGCACGAACCGCTGATGAAACGCCGCCGCCGCCGCACCGGCGGCCTGATAATCGCGCGCGAACTGAGAAAACACACCCGACACCGCGGTGGACACCTCATCGGTGCCCGCGGCCGCGATCGCCGTCGTGGCCGCCGAGGCGCCCGCCTGGGCGGTATTCACCGCCGAACCGATACCGGCCAAATCCGACACCGCCGCCGCCAAGGCTTCCGGCACCACGGTCACCGACGTCATCGACACACCACCCCTCAGCTAGGAGACGCTCCCCCACGACGAGCACGAGACTACCCGCGAGACCACCACCCTGCGGACTTTTGCGGGGCAACACAAATTCGACGGTTCCCGCCGGTCAGCCACCGCTCGTCCGTGCCGCGGACGGTGGGACGTGCTGAGGGATCAGCACCACTTGAGGTCGGCGAGGAATCGTCACCCGCCAATCGGCCTCGAAACCGGAATCCCACCGCATCCGCTGTCAAACCACGCCGTAGCCGGGACATTTCGCCGCGCTGGCGATGCGGCCGGCTAGATCGGGATGGGCCAGGGGCAGCGATATTCTCGGCCGGGCCGGCATCGCAGATGCGGCCGGTGTACACAGTGCGAGGCATGGTGAGTGTGGCCGCGCGAGCCTCGATTTGCGTCGATGTGTTTACCTGGTTCCGTCGTAGCGGGGAAGTCGGTCGTACCGGGGAAGGAGCATCGTGGCCGCGATACCGGTCATCGCACTGACCGGCTATCTGGGTGCGGGCAAGACGAGTTTGCTCAACCACGTGCTTCGCGCGCCCGGGGCACGCATCGGCGTCGTCATCAACGACTTCGGCGAACTCAATGTCGACGCCGGGCTGGTGACGGGTCAGGTCGACGAGCCGGCGTCGATCGCCGGCGGGTGCATTTGTTGCCTGCCCGACGACGGCGGCCTCGACGAAGCCCTCGCCAAGCTCACCGACCCCCGGCTGAACCTCGATGTCATCATCGTCGAGGCGAGCGGTCTGGCCGAACCCACCGCGGTGTCGCGGATGATCCGGTTCAGCGGTGTGGAGCGGGTACGCCACGGCGGCGTGGTCGATGTCATCGACGCGGTCCGTCACTTCGACACCGTCGACCGCGGCGGGGTGGCCCCGGCCCGCTACGGGGCGGCGTCGCTGGTGGTGGTCAACAAACTCGATCAGGTACCCCCCGAGGACCGCGCGTCGGTGTCGGAGCGCATCGGGGCGCGGATCCGGGGGAGCAATCCGGATGCGCACGTCGTCGGCGCGGTCGGGGGGCGGGTCGACCCGACTCTGCTGTTCGACGTCGCCGAGGCCGACTCGGGCCAGTTGTCTTTTCGCGAACTGCTTCTCGACGGTGAGGCCGCCGCCGAAGCACCCGTACGCCACGACGAGCACAACCACGCGCGCGTTGGGTCCGTGACGGTCACCGGCGACGGATGTGTAGATCCCGGCGCGGTCTTCGATCTTCTCGAGGATCCTCCGCTCGGGGTGTACCGGATGAAAGGCACTATCGCCGTTAGTTATCGGGAACGTGTGCGCCGCTACGTCGTCAACGTCGTGGGCACCTCGGTGCATGTCGCATCCGCCCCGCCCGGCGCGCATGCGAATGCGCTGGTCGCGATCGGCACCGGAATCGATGTCGACCGGGTGCGCGAAGGCATGACGGCCGCGTTGCGCCCCATCGACGGCCCTGCCCCGGCCGCCTGTGTGCGTCGGCTGCAGCGCCACCGCAGGCAAAGCATCTGAACTCTAGGTCCTCCGGGGCCCTAGACATGCGCCCGACAACCACGAACTTTATAAGTAGTTTAAATGTTATGGATGTGGTGCCGTTCTCCGATTTGCAGTTGCGCGGCAAGGCGACGGTGGAAGCTTGGCTGCGCGAGTCGGCGAATCGGGTCTTGGTGGTGCGCCGGCGCGACGCCGAGGATCTGGTGTTGACGACGGCATCGCGTGCGGCGCAGGCTCGGGAGGCCTCGTCGGTGACGTCGCGCATCTTCGTCGCATTGATGCACCGCGACCCGCACGTGCGTGAGCTGGTGGCTGACGTGGTTCCGGAGGTGTTTCCGTGGGTCGCCTTCCTGCCGGACGACGAGGTCGGTGAGTTTGTGGCCGAGTTGGTCTCAACGATGAAGGCCGCCGAATCGATCGACAACCCGGCCCCGGTGGCACAGGTGATCGACGCTTGGCGTCACACCGCCGAGGTGCTGGCCGACCCGGAACGGGCGGCCGTGCTCAGTGCCCCCAGTGACGGCGACTTCGGATCGGTGCAGGCGCCCGAGGTCCGCGCGTAGGTGGCGCCCAAACGCGGTGACCGTGCCACCACGCTCATCACGAATTGCCGTCGGTCTGCGCGTGCGGCCCGGCTGAGGTTCGAAGAGCCGTTGGTGGTCATCTGCGCTCATGATGCGCTCCTGATGCGCTCATGTCGCCGGTGTGGGTTGAGAACCGACACCTGTGTCACCCCGGGAACAAGATCGCCGCGCCCGCCGTTGAGCTGGTCAACAACTTGAGTGCATCGGACTCAATTCCTGGTTGACACCACGTCGGCGTCAGGGCAGTCTTGAGCGAGGGGCACTCAGCATAGTGCAGTAACACGCTCGACTATCCAGGAGGAATCACCATGGCTCGTGCGGTCGGAATCGACCTCGGGACCACCAACTCCGTCGTCTCGGTCCTCGAGGGTGGCGACCCCGTCGTCGTCGCCAACTCCGAGGGCTCGCGGACGACGCCGTCCATCGTCGCGTTCGCGCGAAACGGCGAGGTGCTGGTGGGCCAGCCCGCCAAGAACCAGGCGGTGACCAACGTCGACCGCACCGTGCGCTCGGTCAAGCGACACATGGGCACCGACTGGTCCATCGCGATCGACGACAAGAAGTACACCGCGCAGGAGATCAGCGCCCGCGTGCTGATGAAGCTCAAGCGCGACGCCGAGGCCTACCTCGGTGAAGACATCGCCGACGCGGTCATCACCGTGCCCGCCTACTTCAACGACGCCCAGCGTCAGGCCACCAAGGAAGCCGGCCAGATCGCCGGCCTGAACGTGCTGCGCATCGTCAACGAGCCGACCGCGGCCGCGCTGGCCTACGGCCTGGACAAGGGCGAGAAGGAACAGACCATCCTGGTCTTCGACCTGGGCGGCGGCACATTCGACGTCTCGCTGCTCGAGATCGGCGAGGGCGTGGTCGAGGTCCGTGCCACCAGTGGTGACAACCACCTCGGTGGCGACGACTGGGACGAGCGCGTCGTGCAGTGGCTGGTCGACAAGTTCAAAGCGTCCAGCGGCATCGACCTGACCAAGGACAAGATGGCGATGCAGCGGCTGCGCGAAGCGGCCGAGAAGGCCAAGATCGAGCTGTCGTCGTCAGGCAGCACCTCGATCAACCTGCCCTACATCACCGTCGACTCCGACAAGAACCCGCTGTTCCTCGACGAGCAGCTCACGCGGGCGGAGTTCCAGAAGATCACCCAGGACCTGCTGGACCGCACCCGTCAGCCGTTCCAGTCGGTGATCAAGGACGCCGGCATCTCGGTGTCCGAGATCGACCACGTGGTGCTGGTGGGTGGTTCCACGCGGATGCCCGCGGTGACCGACCTGGTCAAGGAACTCACCGGCGGCAAGGAGCCCAACAAGGGCGTCAACCCCGATGAGGTTGTAGCGGTGGGAGCGGCTCTTCAGGCTGGAGTTTTGAAGGGCGAGGTGAAAGACGTTCTGCTGCTTGACGTCACGCCGCTGAGCCTGGGTATCGAGACCAAGGGCGGCGTGATGACCAAGCTCATCGAGCGCAACACGACCATCCCGACCAAGCGGTCGGAGACGTTCACCACCGCCGACGACAACCAGCCTTCGGTGCAGATCCAGGTGTTCCAGGGCGAGCGTGAGATCGCCGCGCACAACAAGCTGCTCGGCTCTTTCGAGCTGACCGGTATTCCTCCGGCCCCGCGCGGCGTCCCCCAGATCGAGGTCACCTTCGACATCGACGCCAACGGCATCGTGCACGTCACCGCCAAGGACAAGGGCACCGGCAAGGAGAACACGATCAAGATCCAGGAGGGCTCCGGCCTGTCCAAGGAGGAGATCGACCGGATGATCAAGGACGCCGAGGCGCACGCCGAGGAGGACCGCCAGCGCCGCGAGGAGGCCGACGTCCGCAACCAGGCCGAGACGCTCGTCTACCAGACGGAGAAATTCGTCAACGAGCAGAAAGAGGCCTCCGGAGACGGGGCCGGCTCGAAGGTTCCCGAGGAGACGCTGAGCAAGGTCGAGGCGGCCGTGGCCGAGGCCAAGACGGCGCTGGGCGGCACCGACATCTCCGCGATCAAGTCGGCGATGGAAAAGCTGGGCCAGGAGTCCCAGGCGCTCGGGCAGGCCATCTACGAGGCCACCCAGGCCGCGGGCGACCAAGCCGGCGGTCCTGGCGGCGCTGAGGCGGGCGGACCCGGCGGCTCGGCCGACGACGTGGTGGACGCGGAGGTCGTCGAGGACGACCGGGAGTCCAAGTGAGCGGCGGAAACCACAAAGCGGACGGCGACCAGGAACAGGTAACGGTCACCGACAAGCGCCGCATCGACCCCGAGACCGGCGAAGTCCGGCCTGCCCCTCCCGGCCCTGAGCCGGGAGGGGCCCCGCCCGGACAGTTTTCGGGCGAATCGCCCGAGGAAGCCGGTAAGGCCGCCGAGTTGCTGAGTGACCTGCAACGTGTACAGGCCGACTTCGCCAACTACCGCAAGCGGGCGCTGCGCGACCAGCAGGCCGCCGAGGACCGGGGCAAGGCCCGCGTCGTCAACGAATTACTCGGCGTCCTCGACGATCTCGAGCGGGCGCGCAAGCACGGCGACCTGGACTCCGGGCCGCTGAAGTCGGTGGCCGACAAGCTGGACAGCGCGCTGGGCGGCTTGGGCCTGACGGCGTTCGGTGCCGAAGGCGAGGATTTCGACCCGGTGCTGCACGAGGCCGTGCAGCACGAGGGCGACGGTGCCGACGGCGCCAAACCGGTCATCGGCACGGTCATGCGCCAGGGTTATCGCCTGGGGGACCAGGTGCTGCGGCACGCGCTGGTCGCCGTCGTCGACACCGTCGAGGCCGGCGAAACCGGGCAGGACACGGACGATAACGGCCCCGGCTCCCGGTGACTAGGACGCACAATCAGGGCACGACGAACGGTGAGAGGAGGTGACGCGGCATGGCCCAGCGTGAGTGGGTCGAAAAGGACTTCTACAAGGAGCTCGGCGTCTCCTCTGACGCCAAGCCTGAAGAGATCAAGCGCGCCTACCGCAAACTGGCGCGCGACCTGCACCCGGACGCCAATCCCGACAACCCCGCCGCCGGTGAACGGTTCAAAGCGGTGTCGGAAGCCCATAACGTGTTGTCGGATCCTGCCAAGCGCAAGGAGTACGACGAGACGAGGCGGCTGTTCGCCGGCGGCGGGTTCGGCGGGCGAGGGTTCGAAGCCGGCAACGTCGGCGGCTTCGGCGCCGGCGGTGACGGCGTCGAGTTCAACCTGAACGACCTGTTCGACGCCGCGGGCCGTAGCGGCGGCGCCACCATCGGCGACCTGTTCGGCGGCCTGTTCGGGCGCGGCGCCACTGCCCGGCCAAACCGGCCGCGGCGTGGCAACGACCTGGAGACCGAGACCGAGTTGGACTTCGTCGAGGCCGCCAAAGGCGTGGCCATGCCGCTGCGGCTGACCAGTCCGGCGCCGTGCACCAACTGTCACGGCAGCGGGGCGCGGCCGGGCACCAGCCCGAAAGTGTGCCCGTCGTGCAACGGCTCTGGCGTGATCAACCGTAACCAGGGCGCGTTCGGCTTCTCCGAACCCTGCACCGACTGCCGGGGCAGCGGCTCGATCATCGAGCACCCGTGCGACGAGTGCAAGGGCACCGGGGTCACCACCCGCACCCGCACCATCAACGTGCGCATCCCGCCCGGAGTCGAAGACGGCCAGCGGATCCGGCTGCCCGGGCAGGGCGAGGCAGGGCTGCGCGGCGCCCCTTCCGGGGACCTGTACGTGACCGTGCACGTGCGCCCCGACAAGGTGTTCGGCCGCGACGGTGACGACCTGACGGTGACCGTCCCGGTCAGCTTCACCGAATTGGCCTTGGGCTCAACGATTTCGGTGCCAACGTTGGACGGTAAGGTCGGTGTGCGGGTGCCCAAGGGCACCGCCGACGGACGCATCCTGCGGGTGCGCGGCCGGGGCGTGCCCAAGCGCAGCGGCGGCAACGGGGACCTGCTCGTCAGGGTGAAGGTGGCTGTGCCACCCAACGTGGAAGGTGCCGTCGCCGAGGCGCTGGAGGCCTATGCGGCCGCCGAACGCGCCAGCGGATTCAACCCGCGGGCGGGATGGGCGGGCAATCACTGATGGCAAAGAAAGATGGGTCCCGGACCTTCTTGATCTCGGTGGCCGCCGAACTGGCCGGCATGCACGCGCAGACACTGCGCACCTACGACCGCCTCGGGTTGGTGCGGCCGCAGCGCACTTCCGGTGGGGGACGGCGCTATTCGCAGAATGACGTCGACCTGCTGCGCGAGGTGCAGCGGCTTTCCCAGGACGAGGGCGTCAACCTTGCCGGCATCAAGCGCATCATCGAGCTGACCAACCAGGTC
>NZ_JBMIOP010000225.1:0-8519 GCF_049197365.1 Mycobacterium sp. THU-M104 | reverse complement strand
TGTGCTCAGCGCTACTTTTTTCGCGTTTCGGCGCTGCCACCGCAGTCTCGACACCCCAGCGAACGGGCCCGACGGATTAACGGGCAAGACCACTAGTCGGCGCGGCGGGCCTCGGCGCCGTCGACAGCGGAGATGGCGCGCTGGGCCGACCTGTAGGCCGCATACGTGACCAACGCGGCCAGCGCTGTCAACGGCCAGCCCATCCCGATCCGGGCCACGCCCAGCCAACCGGTCTGACCGGCCTCGTAGAGCTGCCGCTGTACGAGGAACCTGGCACCGAACACCAGCACCCAGCACAGGGACGCGACATCGAAGGCGTACACCGCCCGGGGTACGCCACGCCAGTTGTGCCGGCGCCCGCCGGCCCAGCTGGCCAGGTAGCCCACCAGCGGCCGGCGCGCCAGAACCGACACCGAGAACACGACCGCCCACAGCGCCGACGTCCAGATGCCGAGCAGGAAGTAGCCCTTGGACTCTCCCACGACATAGGCGATCAGTGCGCACACGCCGACACCCGCGAAGCCGGAGAATGCCGGTTGCATGGATTCGCGCCGCATGAACCGCCATACCAGCACCAGCGCGGACACGCCCAAGGCGGAGGCGATTGCGGGCAGCAGCCCGAACAGGGTGGAGGCGAGCACGAAGGTGACCACCGGCAGCGACGAGTAGACAACACCGCCGACGCCGCCCAGCTGCGCCAGGAGGCGTTCGGCCCCGCTACCCGCGGTGTTGCCGTCGCGGTCCTTCGGGCCCATCGGGTCGGCTACCTCTTCGTCGGAGACGGTCACCGCTGAATTTCGTAGCGCGGGTTGTAGATCGCCTTGGCGCCGTTCTCGAGCTTGCCCACCCGGCCCCGCACCCGCAGCGTGCGGCCCGAGTCGATACCGGGAATTCGGCGTTGCCCCAGCCACACGAGGGTGACGGTGTCGGTGCCATCGAACAACTCAGCGCGCACGCCGCCCGAGCAGCCCTTGCCGTTGGTCTCCACGCTGCGCAGTGTGCCGACCATCGTGACCTCCTGGCCACGCTCGCAATCGATCACACGCTGCGCACCGGTACTCACGACTTCGTCGGACAACTCCTCGCAGTCGCGCTGCTCCGGATGCTCCGTCAACCGACGGGTGAACCGGCGCAAATATCCTTGGGCCCCCATGGCCGCTCCTGACAATGCTGGTGGCGCTTTCCGTTATGCCAACGGACACCGTAGACCTGTTGGTTCCCCCACGCCAGCCGGACCAAACCCCGTGTCGGAACCGCCGCCACGGCCGGGCAGTATCGGGACGATGGGTGTCGATCTGCGCGATGTCACGACCGTCTTACTGCCCGGTACAGGCTCCGACGACTCCTACGTGCGCCGGGCTTTTTCCGGCGCGTTGGACGGGCTCGGAGCGGTGCTGGTGAGTCCGCCCCCGCGGCCGGAGCGATTGATCGACGGTTACCTGCGCGCGCTGGATGAGGCCGCACAGGCGGGCCTGGTCTGTGTCGGTGGCATCTCGATCGGCGCGGCGGTGGCAACCGCCTGGTCGCTGGCGCACCCGGATCGCACGGTCGCCGTGCTGGCCGCGCTGCCGGCGTGGACGGGAGCGCCGGGCTCCGCGCCTGCCGCTCTGGCAGCACACTATTCGGCGGGCCGGCTGCGCAGCGACGGATTGGCAGCCGCGACGGCGCAGATGCGGTCATCGAGCCCGGGCTGGCTCGGCGACGAGCTCGCCCGGTCGTGGCGGGTCCAGTGGCCGCAATTGCCCGACGCGATGGACGAGGCGGCCCGCTACGTCGCCCCCCGGCGCGCCGAACTCGCCCGGCTGACCCCGCCACTGGCGGTGGTCGCCGCCGTCGACGACCCCATCCATCCGCTTCAAGTGGCGCAGGAGTGGGTCTGCGCCGCGCCATGCGCGGCGCTGCGGACGGTGACGCTGGCCCAGTTCGGCGCCGACCCCGGCGAGTTGGGCGCGGCCTGCCTGGCCGCGCTGGGCGACCTGTGAGCAGCGCCAGCCCGGATCAGCCGCCGCTTGTCGACCGCAGCTGCTGCATGGCCGACCCCTGAGCGCTGCGACGTTCCGGGGGGCCCTCGGATCCCTGCTGCTGGGCCCGCTGCGCGGCGGCGGCCTCCCGCAGCTGAGCGACCATCGCCTCGGGCAGCTGTACCGCCAACGGGGTCCGCACCGGCAGCGGCGTATCGCCGCGGCGAACCACCGTGTCCGCCAACGCCGCGCGCGCCTCCCGGTCCAACTCCTCGATGGTCTCGTGCGTGCCGTTCACCACGCAGCGGATCATCCAGCGGTAACCCTCGACCCCGATGAAACGCACCACGCCGGCGGCGCTGCCGACCACTTCCCGGCCCCACGGGCCGTCCTGGATGCTGACCTTGGCCGAGTCGTTGCGCAGCGACTCCGCGAGCTCGGCGGCCACCTCCCGCCACAGACCGCCCGTCTTGGGCGCCGCGTAGGCCGCGATGGTGAATCGACCATGGGGTGTGACGACCCACACGGCGCTGGGAACACCGGATTCGGTCAGCTCGACCTGCAACTGGCCACCGGCGGGCATCGGGATGAGCACCGAACCCAGATCGAGTCGGGCCACCTCGGCGATCGACGGGTCATCGAAGTCGTCGATGTCGAACGGGCCCTCGAGTACGCCCGGCTCGTCGGAGACCGGCTCGTCGGAAGACCGCGCGTCGGCGGGCTGTTCCGATTCCACGGCGGCGTCGTCTGCGCCGCGTTTACCTGAGCGCCTGCCGAATACCGCCATCAGCGCCCCTCCTTCTCATCGCTTCGTCCCGCTCGCCGCTTCGCGGCTGGGAGGTGCCCCCACTGCATCATCGACGGTGGTCACAGACTCGCATGCCCCCCGGAAGATCCGTGACCGCCGTCGCCGCGCGATGTCTGGGCCAGCCCGGCCTCGTCGAACGACGCGACCTCCACCAGCTCCAACAATTCCACCCGCTGCACCAGGAGTTGGGCGATGCGATCTCCGCGATGAACGACGATGGGTTCGGCGGGATCGAGATTGATCAGCGATACCTTGATCTCACCGCGATAACCGGCGTCGATGGTGCCCGGGCTGTTGACGATCGAAAGCCCCACCCGCGCTGCCAATCCCGAGCGGGGGTGGACCAGCCCGACCATGCCCACCGGGATGGCGACTGCCACGCCCGTCCCCACCAGCGCACGGTGGCCGGGATCGAGCGTGACGTCTTGTGCGCTGTAGAGGTCTACGCCGGCGTCGCCATGGTGAGCGCGCGAGGGCACCGGCAGTTCGGGGTCGAGGCGAACGATCGCCAGAGGGGTCGGCACGGGGGCACAGATTACCCTTGACCGCATGTCTGGAACGCGCGTCGCGCCGCGCAGCGTGCGGTATCGCGAGCGGCTGTGGGTCCCGTGGTGGTGGTGGCCGCTCGGCTTCGCGCTGGCGGGTCTGGTCGCTTTCGAGGTCAACATGGGTGCGGGCGCCGCCTTGCCGGCCTGGGTCTCGTTCGCGACCCTGTTCACGGTCGCCACGGGAACACTGCTGTGGCTGGGCCGTGTCGAGATACAAGTCACCGCCGGGCCCGAAGGCGTCCAGCTGTGGGCGGGCCAAGCGCATTTGCCCGTCACGGCGATAACCCGGTCCGCCGAGATACCGCACTCGGCCAAGTCCGCGGCCTTGGGCCGCCAACTCGACCCCGCCGCCTACGTGCTGCACCGGGCGTGGATCGGTCCGATGGTTCTGGTCGTCCTCGACGACCCAGACGACCCCACGCCGTACTGGCTGGTGAGTTGCCGTCGCCCCGGTCGGGTGCTGTCGGCATTGCGCAGTTGACTTTCGGGCGACTCAGGCCGCGCAGTCGGTGCAGATCATCACGCCGTTCTTTTCGCTGGCCAGCCGGCTGCGGTGTTGCACAAGGAAGCAACTCGAGCAGGTGAACTCGTCGGCCTGCTTCGGGATGACGCGCACGGAGAGTTCCTCGCCGGACAGGTCGGCGCCAGGGAGTTCGAAGGACTCAGCGGTTTCGGACTCGTCGACGTCTACCACCGCCGACGCCGCTTCGTTGCGTCGTGCTTTGAGCTCGTCCAGCGAGTCTTCCGAGACATCGTCGGTCTCGGTACGCCGTGGAGCGTCGTAATCGGTAGGCATCGCTCTATCCCCTCACATGCCCTAATAAGTTCAAGCACCGCTTTGTACCAGCGTCGAACGCATCCACCAAACTATTGGTGCCCAAATCTCGACCCGTTAATGCGTGATTTACGTCACAGTCGAAAATAAGTCTTGCATTCGGCCTCAAACTAGTGAGATCAACGTGCGACTAGAGTGCACCTGTGGTCGCACAAATCACAGAGGGTACAGCGTTCGACAAGCACGGTCGGCCATTTCGGCGCCGCAACCCTCGACCGGCCATCGTGGTGCTCGTGCTGATGATCGTCGCGACCGGCGTGGCATGGACGGTGGCGCTGACGCGACCCGTGAAAGTGCACGAAGCCGAGGCGTGCAATCCGCCGCCCCAGCCGCCCGGGTCGGCACGCCCGCAACTCGGCGAGCAGGTTTCGCGCACGGCAATGATGGACGTGTCACCGGCCAAGCTCGCCGACGCCAAGGTGCGGGTTCTCAATGCCAGCGGCCGGGGCGGCCAAGCCGCCGACGTCGCCGGCGCGATGAAGGACTTGGGCTTCGCGCAGCCGACCGCCGCCAACGACCCGATCTACGCCGGCACGCGGCTGAACTGCCAGGGCCAGATCCGTTTCGGCACTGCCGGACAAGCCACCGCCGCGGCGGTATGGCTGGTGGCGCCGTGCACGGAACTGTTCAACGACAACCGCGCCGACGACTCCGTCGACCTCGCGGTGGGCACCGACTTCGGCACGCTGGCGCACAACGACGACATCGACACCGTGCTGGCCAGCCTGCGCCCCGGCGCCACCGAGCCGTCGGATCCCATGCTGCTGCAGAAGGTCCACGCCAGCAGTTGCTGAGTGCGCGGCTCAGTCCAGGATCGGGTCCAGCCCGTTGACCCGCTCCAGGACCGCGATCAGCTCCTCGGCAATCCCGGGCGCGGCGGCCAGCACCAGGCCCGCCCCGTCGATGTCGCGGGGCGGCAACACCACCTGAGCCCCGGCCTCAGCCGCAATCAACCCGCCGGCGGCGCAGTCCCACACCTGCAGGCCGTGCTCGTAATAGGCATCCAGCTGCCCCGCGGCGACCATACACAGATCCAGGGCCGCCGAGCCGATGCGGCGCACGTCGCGCACCATCGGAAGCATCCTGGCCAGCAGCTCGGCCTGGGCCGCGCGCCGCGTCGCAGAGTATCCAAACCCGGTGCCCAACAACGCCATCGACAAATCATCGACGGCCGTGCACCGCAACGAACGCGACTCGTGCCCGTCTGTGACGTACGCGCCGCGACCGGCCGCCGCCGAGTACACCCGGCCGGCGACGACGTCGGCGACCGCTCCGGCCACCGACGCACCATCAACCTGGGCGCCGACCGACACGGCGTAGGCGGGGATGCCGTACACGAAGTTCACCGTGCCGTCGATGGGGTCGAGCACCCAGGTGACCGCACCGTCGGGTACGGCGTCCGCGGCGGGCCCGCCGCACTCCTCCCCGAGGATTGGATCACCGGGACGTAGGCACGCCAACCGATCTCGCAGCAGCCGTTCGGTTTCGGTGTCCACGACGGTGACCGGATCGGTCGGAGTGCTCTTGGAGCGCACCGCGCCGTCGCCGCGGCCACCCGCAGCCGCATCGAACACCTCGGCGCGGCGGCGCCGCACGAACACGGCGGCCTCGGTGACCAACGTCTGGGCTACTGAGCGCAACTGGGCAGGGTCGTCGTCGGTTCCCGTCACCACTCCATCGCATCACAATCGCCACGACCGCGCCGAAGCGGCAGCTCGCGTCGTCGCCAAGCTAAGGTGAGCCGGACAATCCCCCACCTCTCCCCGCCGAGGAGACTCGATGACCAGCACCGACTCACCTGGCCCCACGACGGTCGCCGGTGTGACGCGACGTCGTGGATTCGGCGTCGACGTCGGTGGCAGCGGGATCAAAGGCGGCATCGTCGACATGGACACCGGGCTGTTGGTCGGCGACCGGATCAAGGTGCCGACCCCCCAACCGGCCACGCCGGCGGCTGTCGCCAAAGCCATCGCCGAGGTCGTCGACGGATTCGGATGGACGGGTCCGCTCGGGGTGACCTACCCGGGCGTGGTCACCCACGGCGTCGTCCAGACCGCGGCCAACGTCGACAATTCCTGGATAGGCGCCAACGCCCGCGACATCATCAGCGCCGAACTGAACGGTCAGGACGTGACGATCGTCAACGATGCCGACGCGGCCGGACTCGCCGAGGAGCACTACGGGGCGGGCAAAGGCAACGCCGGACTGGTCGTGCTCCTGACGTTCGGCACCGGGATCGGCTCCGCCCTCATCCACAACGGCACGTTGATACCGAACACCGAGTTCGGCCACCTCGAGGTCGGCGGCAAAGAGGCCGAGCACCGGGCGGCGTCGTCGGTCAAGGAGAAGCACGGCTGGAGCTACGAGAAGTGGGCGAAGCAGGTCACCCGGGTGCTCTTAGCCATCGAGAACGCCATCTGGCCCGACCTGTTCATCGCAGGTGGCGGCATCAGCCGCGAGGCCGACAAGTGGATCCCGCTGCTCGAGAACCGCACCCCGGTGGTGGCCGCGGCCCTGGAGAACACCGCCGGCATCGTGGGCGCCGCCATGGCCGCGGGCGCCACCGTGACGCACGACCTCAAGTACTGATATGTGCCCGGTCGGGCGGTCCGAGCACCCGGTATCGCTACAATGGCGTTCGGCGGCAGCCCAAAATCCATTAGCGCAGCGACGCTGATATCCGACGCCGACATTCGACATAGCAGACACTTTCGGTTCAGGATGCCCAGAGCACCGAAAGTGAATCCGACCGAAGGGGTGTACGTGGCAGCGACCAAACCCAGCACCGAGGAACCGGTGAAGCGCAACGCCACCAAGTCACCAGCGTCACCCACCAAACGGCCGCCGGCAAAGTCCGCCAACGGGACCGCGCCCGCAAAGCGGGCCGGCAAGTCGGCGCCGCGGCACACCAAGTCCGCGGATCACGAAGCCCAGACGGCGGCCGGCGACGACAAGACCACCCGCGCCGCCGCAAAGAGCACCACGCCGAAAACCCGAGTCGCCCGCGGCAGCAAAGCGGTAACCGGGGAACTGCCGGCCGACACGACCGACCAGGACACCGGGGAGGAGCTGGACACCGAGCCGGTCCTCGTCGACGAGCCGGGCGAGGAGATCGACATCGCTGACCTCGCCCTCGAGGACCTCGACGACGAGGCGGTACAGGAAGGCGATGACGCCGACCTGGACGCGGGCACCTCCGAGGACGAGGCCCCCGCCCCCGCTCCCGCCGACGCGGCCGTGACGGCTCCCGCCGAAGACGACGAGGAGATCGCCGAGCCGAGCGAGACGGACAAGGCGTCCGGCGATTTCGTGTGGGACGAGGACGAATCCGAAGCGTTGCGTCAGGCACGTAAGGACGCCGAACTCACCGCGTCCGCCGACTCGGTTCGCGCCTACCTCAAGCAGATCGGCAAGGTGGCGCTGCTCAACGCCGAGGAAGAGGTCGAGCTGGCCAAACGGATCGAGGCCGGGCTCTACGCCACCCAGCTGATGACCGAGATGACCGACCGCGGCGACAAACTGCCCGCAGCCCAGCGCCGAGACATGACGTGGATCTGCCGTGACGGCGATCGCGCGAAGAACCACCTCCTGGAAGCCAACCTGCGGTTGGTCGTCTCTCTGGCCAAGCGCTACACCGGCCGCGGCATGGCGTTCCTCGACCTCATCCAGGAAGGCAACCTGGGGCTGATCCGCGCGGTCGAGAAGTTCGACTACACCAAGGGCTACAAGTTCTCCACCTACGCGACGTGGTGGATCCGCCAGGCCATCACCCGCGCCATGGCCGACCAGGCCCGCACCATCCGCATCCCCGTGCACATGGTCGAGGTGATCAACAAGCTGGGCCGCATCCAGCGCGAGCTGCTCCAGGACCTGGGCCGCGAGCCCACTCCCGAGGAGCTGGCCAAGGAGATGGACATCACCCCGGAGAAGGTGCTCGAGATCCAGCAGTACGCCCGCGAGCCGATCTCGCTGGACCAGACCATCGGAGACGAGGGCGACAGCCAGCTGGGCGATTTCATCGAGGACAGCGAGGCCGTGGTGGCCGTCGACGCGGTGTCGTTCACCTTGCTGCAGGACCAGCTGCAGTCGGTGCTCGAGACCCTGTCGGAGCGCGAGGCAGGCGTGGTACGGCTGCGCTTCGGGCTGACCGACGGCCAGCCCCGCACCCTCGACGAGATCGGGCAGGTCTACGGGGTGACCCGCGAGCGTATTCGCCAGATCGAGTCCAAGACGATGTCAAAGCTGCGCCACCCCAGCCGTTCCCAGGTGCTGCGCGACTACCTGGACTGACGTTGTGTCCGGCGCCGCCCGCCGAGTCACGCCTGCGCGGACCAGCCGAGCCCCGGCACCTCGGCGATCGGGGGGAA
>NZ_JBMIOP010000207.1:0-4377 GCF_049197365.1 Mycobacterium sp. THU-M104 | reverse complement strand
CCGAGGAGATGGTGGCCGTCGCCCGCAAGCACGAGAACGTCTACATCGACACCTCGGCCTACACCATCGCACGGTTGCCCGACGAGCTCGTCAGGTTTATGAGAACCGGTACCGGACAACGTAAAGTCTTGTTCGGCAGCAACTATCCGATGATCACGCCCGCGCACGCGCTGGCGGGGCTCGACGAGCTCGGGCTCAGCGACGACGGACGCCGCGACTTTCTGCGTGGCAACGCCGAGCGCGTCTTCAGACTGGAGGCAAACCCGTGAACGGTGCCCAGGCCCTGATCAACACCCTGGTCGACGGCGGTGTCGACGTGTGCTTCGCCAACCCGGGTACCTCGGAGATGCATTTCGTGGCCGCCCTGGACACCGTTGCGCGGATGCGCGGCGTGCTGACGCTCTTCGAAGGCGTGGCCACCGGGGCGGCCGACGGGTACGCCCGCATCGCCGATCGGCCGGCCGCCGTGCTGCTGCACCTGGGCCCCGGCCTGGGCAACGGCCTGGCCAACCTGCACAACGCGCGCCGGGCCCGCGTGCCGATGGTGGTGGTCGTCGGCGACCACGCCACCTATCACAAGAAGTACGACGCGCCACTGGAATCAGACATCGACGCGGTCGCGGGCACCGTCTCGGGATGGATGCGCAGGACGGCCGAGGCCGCCGCCGTCGGGGCCGATGCCGCCGAAGCGATCGCCGCCAGCCGCGGCGGCTCGCTCATATCGACGCTGATCCTGCCCGCCGACGTTTCCTGGACCGACGGTGCGCAACCCGCCGCGCCGGTGTCCGCGCGCGCTCAGGCCGCCCCGGCGCTGCCGTCCGAGGTGCTCGACGTGCTGCGCTCCGGGGAGCCGGTGGTGCTGATGGTCGGGGGGGATGCCACCCGTAGCCGGGGTTTGACCGCGGCCGCGCGGATCGCCCAGGCGACCGGGGCACGGCTGCTGTGCGAGACGTTCCCGACGCGGCTGGAGCGCGGCGCGGGCGTGCCGGCCGTCGAGCGGCTGGCCTACTTCGCCGAAGCCGCCACGGCCCAGCTCGACGGCGCGGAACACCTCGTGCTGGCCGGCGCGAAGTCACCGGTGTCGTTCTTCGCCTACCCGGACACCCCGAGTGACCTGGTGCCGGCCGGCTGTCGGGTGCACACGCTGGCCGGGTATAGCGGCGCGGCCGACGCGCTTTCAGAGTTGGCCGACGAAGTGGCGCCCGGGACGGAGGCACTGCTAGCGGCCGCCGTGCGCCCCCAGTTGCCGACAGGTGCGTTGACGTCAGCGTCGGTGGCCCAGGCGATCGGGGCACTGATGCCGGAAGGCGCGATCGTCGTCGACGAGTCGAACACGTCCGGCCTGTCACTGCCGCAGGCCACCGCGGGGTCTCCGGCCCACGACTGGCTGACGCTGACCGGCGGGGCGATCGGCTACGGAATCCCGGCCGCGGTGGGCGCCGCGGTGGCCGCCCCGGACCGCCGGGTGTTGTGCTTGGAATCCGACGGCTCGGCGATGTACACGATCTCGGGCTTGTGGACCCAGGCGCGAGAGAACCTCAACGTGACCACCGTGCTCTACGACAACAGCGCCTACGACATCCTGCGGGTCGAGTTGCAGCGCGTCGGCGCCGGTTCGGCGCCCGGCCCCAAGGCGCGCGACCTACTCGACTTGAGCCGCCCCACAATCGATTTCGTGAAGATCGCCGAGGGTATGGGAGTGCCTGCGCGCCGCGCCACCACCGCCGAGGAGTTCGCTGACGCCCTGCGGTGGGGACTCGACGAGGCGGGTCCGCACCTCATCGACGCCGTGGTGCCCTCGCTCATGGGCTAGCCCGAAAGTAACTGTTCAGGTGTCGAAGGTCGTCGTCCCGAGACCGCTGGGGCTTTCCGCGATGTACACCGGTCCCAGCTCGAATGGGGTATTCCCGGTGTTCATCACGGTACCTCCGACCGTCAGGGCGTTCGTCGCGGTCGTCGTGTAGGAGTACAGCAGCTGACCGCTGCTGGTGTGGACCGAAACGACTGTGCCCACCGGCACGGTCCCGGAAGTCTGACCGGTCCCGAGCAGGGATGCCGGGATGGATCCGTAAGCATCACCGGAATCGATGTACAGGGAAGGAGTGACCGTCGACGTCGTGCCGTACCCGGGGGGTGTGACCTGCACGTCCAGGTTGGAAGCGGTCGGCACTCCGGTAACGGTGACCCCGCTGGGTAGAGGGTTGGGGCCGAGTACCAGCTCGCCCTGGGGCTGGTTGAACAGCACACCCTGATCGAGGGTGCCCGGCAACGCGGGGATCACCGTGCTGGTGCCCGGGTAGCCGTCATTTGGCCCAATGCCCAAGACGCCGACTACTCCGGCGCCACTCCAATAGTTTTGGAAAGCCGTTTGGTTGCTGCCGGTGAGAACGTCAACGGCGGTCGGCGCGGTCGTCAGTTCAGCCCCTCCAGTGGTTTCGAAACCCGCCGTCGTGTCATAGGTGGTGTAGCTGACCGTCGTCGACGCGTCAGGCCCGGAGTAACCGACCGAACCCGAATAGACCGAGGAGCCGAGGTTTGTCGTTGGAACGTACTGCCCTTCGATGACAAGACCGGTGGATCCGGTGTCAACCAGCACGGGCACCGGCGTCCCCCCGTTTATGGAGACGTAAACGATCGGGTAAGGGCCATTCGGGGAAAGCGTCAGCGCGAGATCTGCGTTTTCCGAAGTTGGGGTTCCGGCACTGCCGGCCACACCGGCGGGGCCGCTGCCGGCCCCGCCGGTGCCGCCGGATCCGTTGATACCGGGCGTGCCGACCATGCCGCCGCTGCCGCCAGAGCCCCCGTTGCCGCCGTTGCCGCCGTCGCTTCCCTGGCCGGCGTTGCCGGCGTTGCCGCCGCTGCCGGCCGCGCCACCGGCACCGACCACGCCGGCGTTGCCGCCGCTTGCGCCGTTGCCGCCGGAACCGCCGTTAACGCCGGAGCCGGCCAATTGGGCGGTGCCGCCGTCGCCGCCATTTCCACCGTCGCCCCCTTGGCCGGCGTTGCCCCCGCTGCCGCCGTCAGCACCCACTCCACCTGTCCCGCCGTAACCGCCGGCTCCGCCGTCGCCACCGACGCCTGCATTGCCTCCGTTGTCACCCTGGGCGTTGTAGTCGCCGTTGCCGTCGCCGCCGCTTCCGCCGCCCCCTCCCTGGCCGCCGTCGCCCCCGGTGCCGCCATTGAAACCGCTGCTGCCCTGCCCGCCGTTGCCACCGGACCCGGCCGCGCCGCCAGTACCGCCGCTCCCCCCGGTGCCGACGGGCAGTCCTTCGCTACCGGGCGCCGATTCGTTGCCATTGCCGGGGGCGCCGCCATCGCCGGCCGTGCCCCCATTGCCGCCGCTACCGCCGGTGCCACCGCCTCCGGTGGTGCCGGTGCCGCCGGTGCCGCCGTTGCCGCCGGCGCCACCACTACCGCCCGAACCGCCGTTGCCGTTGGACCCGAAATAGCCGTGCTCGGAGGACGTCAGTTTTTGCGCAGCCGCGCCACCTTGGCCGCCTTGGCCGCCCGTGCCACCACTCCCGCCGTCGAAACCGGGGTTGTCACCGGCCGCGCCGTTGTCTCCGCGGCCGCCGGCCCCGCCGCTACCGCCGGCGCCACCGGCGCCACCGCTACCGAAGTAGACATTGTTGTCTTCGGCGGTTGTCACGCTGGTACTTTCGCCCGATTCTCCCCCGGCACCGCCGTTGCCGCCGTTGCCGCCGCTGCCGCCGTTGCCGCCGCCGCTGGTGATGCCCGCGCCCCCAGTACGGCCTTCGCCGCCGGCGCCGCCGGCGCCGCCGCTGCCGCCGCTGCCGCCGGCGGTGGCGCCGGTGCCAGGGTTTCCACCCGTGCCGCCGGCGCCGGCATTGCCCCCGGCGCCGCCGTTACCGCCGTTGCCGCTGCCCACGGGCGCGCCGCCGTTGCCGCCGTTGCCGCCATTGCCGCCATTGCCGGCGGCGGCGCCGTTGGCCGAGCTACCGCCGTCCCCCCCGCCGCCGCCGGTACCACCCGCGCCGCCTTGGCCGCCGGTACCGCCATTGATGCTGGTGGTGATGCTCGTGGTGGTGCTGGACACGCCGGTGTTAGAACCGCCGTCGCCGCCGGCACCGCCTTGGCCGCCGTCGCCGCCGACCGCCCCTTGGCCGCCTTGGCCACCTGTGCCACCAGATCCACCGCTCCCGCCGGTCCCGGGGGTGCCCGCGGCCCCGGTGGTCGAGCCGGTGCCGCCGTGTCCGGCCGCTCCGCCGGGGCCTCCGGTGCCGCCTTGGCCTCCGGCGCCGCCGGCCACCCCTTGCGAGCCATCGGTTCCGGTACCGCCCTGTCCGCCGGTGCCGCCCTGTCCGCCGTCGCCGCCTTGCCCGCCGGCTCCCTGGTGACCGCCGCCACCGGACCCGG
>NZ_JBMIOP010000200.1:0-2416 GCF_049197365.1 Mycobacterium sp. THU-M104 | reverse complement strand
AGCCGGGCACGGCGCTGCGGGCATGGTATGAGGCGTTGCGGCTCGGGGACATTCGCGCCGCGGATCCGTTGGCCCGACTGTGCGACGAGATCGATTGCGCCTTCGGGACGATCGCGCTGTCCCACGCTCGGGCCCTGGCCGCCGGCGACGAGTCGGCGTTACGCGGCGTGTCCGACGACCTGGCGGCAATCGGCATGCGTGCAGCGGCCGCGGATGCGGCCGCTCAGGCGCAGCGGAGTGGCCGAACATCGTGATGTACCGAGCGTCGCGCCGGCGTGTCCCCCGCACGTGGGGCAGGCGGTTAGGCGCCTCCACGGGGAGACAACACCACACTTGCGTACCTCGATGCCCGAACACATCACCGTCCTAGTACCTTCGTGCCTTCATTGCGGCAACGAGGATGAGTCGGGAGGAAGCGAGTCGGGAGGAAGCACTGTCATGACAGTGGAGGTTCGCCCCATCGTCGCGGATGAGGTCATGGCGTTCTTGCGGATCGTGCCCGGGTTGGCGGGTACGCCAAGCTGGGAACCTGAGCCGGCTGCCTGGCATTCCGGTATTGGCGTCGCCCCCGCGTTTGACAAGCCGGCCAGCGAAGAAGTCTTGGTGAAGGCCGCTGCTGAGTTGCGTGATGCGGATCGCACGCGGGCGGCGTTCGTGGATGGCCGGTTGGTGGGCACCTCGCAAATGCTGTCCCTGGAGGTCACCGTGCCTGGTAGCGGGCCGGTACCGATGGGTGGGCTGACTGACGTCGCCGTGTTGCCGACCCATCGTCGGCGGGGGCTGTTGCGGGCGATGATGCGTGCTCTTCTCGACGACTGCCACCAGCGTGGTGAGACACTGGCCACGCTCAGCGCGGCCGAGGGCGGCATCTACGGCCGCTACGGCTTCGGCCCAGCCACTTACCAGACCCGCTGGGAACTGGATAACACACAAGCACGCCGAGCACGCCCGCCCGAGCCGCGGGGTCGGATCGAGTTAGTTGACGCGCACACCGCCAAAGAGCAGTGGCCGTTACTGCACGATCGGGTGCGTCGGACGCGGATCGGCGAGGTCAGCGCCCACCAATGGCTGTGGGACCACAATTCCCGAGACGCCTGGCAGTTTCTGCTGCATTATGACGACACCGGGACCGTGGACGGCGCTGCGAATTACCGCACCCCGTGGTCGCCGGACGTCGCGACGGCTGGCGTGGTGGAGGTTGATTGGCTGGAAGCAACCTCTGCCACGGGCTACAGCGACCTGTGGATGTTGCTGACCGGCCTAGACCTGACCAGACGGGTGATCGCTGGCAAACGACCCGTCGACGAGCCGCTGCGCTGGCAACTGGCTGACCCTCGTGCCCTGCGCATCACGCGGCACAGCGACAATCTGTGGGTCCGACTCGTCGATGTCCCCGCCGCCCTGGCCAACTGCACCTACCAAGTCGAAGGGGCGTTGGTCCTCGACATTGCCGATTCGTTTTGCCCATGGAACCAGGGCTATTGGCACCTCGACGGCGGCCCGGATGGAGCCCACTGCCACCGCGCCGTGTCGGGTCGTGCCCCCGACCTCACGTTGGATGCCGTAACGCTGGGCAGCATCTTCCTCGGCGGCACCACGCTCGGGTCGCTTGCGGCCGCAGGCTTGATCATCGAACATCGCCCAGGCGCCCTGAACCGAGCCATCGCCATGCTCACCGGGCCGCAGGCCCCGCACAATGCCGTCGGATTCTGACCATTGTCACACCGGCCGCAGGAGCCGACGACTTTGGTGACCCGCTGCCGCAAACGCACCGCCGCGCAGGTCGACTCGATCGTCAGATGTTTCAGATGTTTCAAATGTTTCAGATGTTGAAGACGCGGACAAGGCCTTCCAGCCCCGTGAAGTCATCGCCGTTGCGGGTGTAGAGATCCAGGCGATTTGCGTGTGCGATCGCCGCGATCAGCAGGTCGGCGAACCGGCTCCGCGGCTTGCGTCCTTCGCGGACCACGGCGATGACGAGCCCGAAACTGCGTGCAGCCGCCGCGTCGAACGGAATCGGTTCGAGTGCCGATTCGACTTCCTGCAGCCGGGCCTGCCGCTTCGCCGCCTCGACCGGGCTGTCGGCCAGATGTGGAGCGGACGCCGGCTCGGCCGCAGTGATCGCGGAAATCGCCGCCTCGTCGGGCAGCGATGCGAGCACGGCCGGGTCATGCCAGTCGACGACGACCGAGGTGTCGAGCAGACCGGATGACACGAATTCTTGGGCGCAAGCCTCGCCATTTATGGCGGGGTGAGCCCATCCCGTGTGTCGGCGGGCGTAGCGCTCGTGGGCGAGCAGGGCGGGCGGGATGTCCCGCGGCCCGGCGTTCAGAGTGGTCGGGCTTGGCCGTCGATGTATTGCTTGATGATCGACAGCGGGGGCGCCTCCGCAGGAGACGGCGAAGTAGGACGGCGA
>NZ_JBMIOP010000194.1:0-24839 GCF_049197365.1 Mycobacterium sp. THU-M104 | reverse complement strand
CCGAGTTGATCTCCGGTGGCAGCATGCTGTAATCCACAACCATCTATCTCCCCAATCTCTCCTGGCTCCTGGTGGCCCCTGGTCGTATCCTCAGGTGTTGCTGGTAGAACGTGCGGTTCGTCAACAGCGCAACCTCGTACGGCTGAAGTGAAAACACCGCTGCTCTTTTGGTCACCGGTTTCGTGTCGTTGCGGGCGTTCACCCAGGCGCGGCGCCGTGGCGGTATCGAAGAGTGCAGCGGCCGCGAAAATTGACCGGCCAATTGACGCTGTGACCGACGTACGGCCAGTCGACGCAGTTCTAGGCTGCTCGCCATCACCGATCACGGTCTTCTGTGCTGTCGCTGGTTGGCAGGTCATGGGCGACTCATGGACCGCATACCGCGATCGATGCGCCGCACGCCGTAGTTCGGCGAGTGCGTCATCGCGTCTCTGTTTCCTTAGTGCCGACCATTCGTCAACCGCGGAAATCACAAGCTATTCCAGTGAACTGAAGCGGAGTGCAGAAGATCGAATCGATGACCAGCGGCTGAACTGTTGGTTAACGACGTCGGCTCAGCACGGCCGGAGGGCCGGTGAGCAAACACCGCGGACCCGTCGAGTGCGAGGTCGGCCCAAATTTCCCGGGCGCTCGAGAAAACCTCGGGAATGGGCTCTCCGGCGTACGTGGCTCGGACGTTCAGTGTGCAGAAAGCGGCAAAGGCAACCGGTGTGGGGGCTCACGCGACGGGGATCCGTTACGCCAGTTTGGCCTTGACCTGCAGACGTGAATGGAACAGGCGATACGGGACCATGCGGAGGCTGACCCCGGCGAGTTCGGCGCAGACCGACGCGACACCCCACCGCAAGCCATCACGGTCGCCTCCCGGCCTTGATGCTCAGCGATGAACCGGCAGACTCGTGGTGCGGGTCCCGCACGGCCGCAAACAAAGTTGCCGCCGTCTTCTTCGGGGAGGTGGCCCAGCGATGCCAGAAGCTCTATAGGCAATGTTCATGTTCCCTTTACCTTCTGTCTAAGTGGAATTAGACGGCGGCGATGAAACTATTTCAACCATGAGGTTGACGCGATTGGTTCTGCCTACGGTTGGTGCGGTGATGGCAGTCGGCTTGGCCGCATCGGCTCATGCAGACAACAACGACGCCGTGTTCTTCGGTCAGCTGGATCGGGCCGGCATCGAGTTCTCGGACGCGCAGGACGCCGTTTCCGCGGCCAAGGGGATCTGTAACTATCTTTCGGAAGGGCGCCCGGTGACCGTCGTTGCGCGAGCACTGAAAATCCGAAACCACCACTTGTCAAACAACAACGCCCTCCAATTCGTCGAGATTGCAGGGGAGACCTACTGTCCCGCCGAGCTGTCGACCGCTATCGGTGGTTGAGGTACCGGGTTCATGGCCGATCCCGGCGCGGAAGGCGTGCACGACTCGTGGTCATCGTTGACGGGCCGCGGTGGTGTGTTCCCTCCGCCGAACCTGGGTTTTGTTACCCAGGCTTCCGGGATGTCTTTTAGTTCGCCGTACGGAGCCAACGGGCTCACGTGATGTTGATAGGGAGGCACCAGTGGCAATGAAGTTTGTCAAGCCGAAGTTTGTCAAGCCGCTTTTGATCGCGGTCGGGATATCCACTTTCGCGGCGCCGGTAACTGCCCACGCCGACGATGCCAGTTTTCTCGATGAGCTCAAGAACGGTGGTATCCAGTTCCCGGACCCGTCCGCAGCGATCTCCGCGGCCCGCGAGGTCTGTGACTACATCGCGGACGGACACACCGCGGCACAGGCCGCTCGAGGGGTAAAAAACGCGAATCCCGAGTTGACCCTCACACACGCAGGCCATTTCGTGACGATCGCCCGAGGGGCATACTGCAATCAGCCTGTCATCTCCGCCGGTGAGAATGAGCCCATCGGTAACCGTACACAACCATAGCCGCTGGCTGTCCAGGTCACTCGCCGAGAGCCGATAGGCGGAGACGGTGACGTCGTCACCAGCGCGGTGGCGGAATCGTCTGCGGGCGTGCATGACTCAGAGTTGGCGGGCCGCGTCGTCGCGATCGCGGTGGTCGTCGATGACACGTTGTTTCGGCGGCGGGGCCGCAAGGTATTCGGGGCGCTGTGGGCTCACGACGATTCAGCGCGGGACCCACATGCGCTCGGCCGCGGCAACCGGTGAGTGGTCCTCGGCGTCGTCGTCGCCGTGCCGTTGTGCTCGCGCCCGGTGTGCCTGCCGGTGCTGTTTCGGCTCTGCTGCCAGCCGCAGCGCCTTCCCGCTATGGCTGGCAGCAGAGCCGGTCTCGTTGTTGGTCAACAAGTTTCCTGACCGTCGCCTACACGTCGTGGGGACGCTGTCTATCATGGCAAGCCACCGACGCCGCGGGCATCATCGCCCGCTCCGCCAAGCGCTGGTCGATCGAACCGGCCGACCCAAACCGGCAAACAACTCTCAGGGCCCGCCACGCCGCCGAGCCCTGGTATGGACCACAAGGCCCAACCCGACTTCGAAGACATGCTCGCCAGCTCCGCCGCGCTGTGATCGCCGCCCGATTCGACGGCATCAGCCGAGCTCAACCCGATCCCCACAAATACCGCGACTACGAACTGGCTTGCGGTGCAGCCTCCGCACAGGTGCGAAACTCAAGGACAAAGGAAGTCCGCACAAAATCGGGGACGGTTCAAGAATTCTGGATTGGGCACACGAGTTGCCCGCCGGAAGCCACCCACAATTGGCCTTGGCGGATGCCGAAAGGTCCGAAAGGTGAGGAGATCCGAGTCGGCGGAACGCCTGCACCGGCTGTTCGCCGAAGCGTTCATGCGGCTTTACGCCGCGGCGGTCAGACCGAGCGGCGCCCGGCGACGCGCTCGGCGACGCGGTAGATCATCACGCGCGGCGGCGCCTTTCGACGCCGTCGAAAATCAACGCGTCGCGCCGCGTGCGCGAGTGCGGGTCGCTCGAATGGTGCCGGTGATGGGGTTGCCCCTTCGAGGGCGTCGCCGGCGACCGCGATCGCGGCAAACGAACAACGCCGGCGCGACCGCCGAGGCTCGGGTGCGTGCCTGTCCACCACCGCGGCGCGTCAACAAGTACCCTCGATTACGTGCAGCGGCGGATTATGGGCATCGAAACCGAGTTCGGTGTCACATGCACCTTCCACGGCCATCGTCGGCTGTCCCCGGACGAGGTCGCCCGCTACCTCTTCCGCCGAGTCGTGTCGTGGGGGCGCAGCTCCAACGTCTTCCTGCGCAACGGCGCGCGACTCTACCTTGACGTGGGCAGCCACCCCGAGTACGCCACGGCGGAATGCGACAGCCTGGTGCAGCTGGTGACACACGACCGCGCCGGCGAATGGGTGCTGGAAGACCTGCTCGTGGACGCCGAGCAAAGACTCGCCGACGAAGGCATCGGCGGTGACATCTACCTGTTCAAGAACAACACCGACTCGGCGGGCAACTCCTATGGCTGCCACGAGAACTACCTGATCGTGCGGGCCGGCGAGTTCTCCCGGATCTCCGACGTGCTGCTGCCGTTCCTGGTCACGCGCCAGTTGATCTGCGGAGCCGGCAAGGTGCTGCAGACCCCCAAAGCTGCGACGTTCTGCCTCTCCCAGCGTGCCGAGCACATCTGGGAGGGGGTATCTTCGGCCACCACGCGCAGCCGACCGATCATCAACACCCGCGACGAGCCGCACGCCGACGCCGAGAAGTACCGGCGCCTGCACGTGATCGTCGGCGACTCCAACATGTGCGAGACGACCACCATGCTCAAGGTGGGCACCGCGGCACTGGTGCTGGAGATGATCGAAGCCGGCGTGCCATTCCGTGACTTCTCACTGGACAACCCTATTCGCGCCATCCGCGAGGTCAGCCACGACACCACTGGCCGGCGCCCGGTGCGGCTGGCCGGGGGCCGTCAGGCCAGCGCACTGGACATCCAGCGCGAGTACTACAGCCGCGCGGTCGAACATCTGCAAACCCGCGAGCCCAATGCCCAGGTCGAGCAGGTCGTCGACCTGTGGGGCCGTCAACTCGACGCCGTCGACAGTCAGGACTTTGCCAAGGTCGACACCGAGATCGACTGGGTGATCAAGCGCAAGCTGTTCCAGCGCTACCAGGACCGCTACAACATGGAGCTGTCGGACCCCAAGATCGCGCAACTGGACCTGGCCTACCACGACATCAAACGCGGCCGTGGTGTCTTCGATCTACTGCAGCGCAAGGGCCTTGCGGCGCGGGTGACCACCGACGAGGACATCGCCGATGCCGTCGAGAGCCCTCCGCAGACCACCCGGGCCCGGCTGCGCGGCGAGTTCATCTCCGCCGCGCAGGCCGCGGGACGCGACTTCACCGTCGACTGGGTGCACCTGAAACTCAACGATCAGGCGCAGCGCACGGTGCTGTGCAAGGACCCGTTCCGGGCGGTCGACGAGCGGGTCAAGCGCCTCATCGCGAGCATGTAGCCCGGCGACGATGTAGCCCGCGAAGCGGGGTGCTGAGGAGCCGGGCAGTCGAGGTAGCCAGTCTGCTGCGTGGCGAGAGACGTCGGCCGCGTGAAAGCTTTAGGCTCGGGCAAATGGCGACCTCGAAAGTCGAGCGACTGGTGAACCTCGTCATCGCGTTGCTGTCCACCCGTGGCTACATCACTGCGGAGAAGATCAGGTCCAGCGTGGCGGGTTACACCGATAGTCGCAGCATCGAGGCGTTCTCCCGAATGTTCGAGCGCGACAAGAACGAGTTGCGCGACCTGGGCATCCCCCTGGAGGTCGGCCGGGTGTCGGCCCTGGATCCCGCAGAGGGATATCGGATCAACCGCGAGGCCTACGCGTTGCCGCCGGTGCAGCTGACCCCGGACGAGGCGGCTGCCGTCGCCGTCGCCACGCAGCTGTGGGAGTCCCCGGAGATGGTCGCCGCCACGCAGGGTGCGCTGCTCAAGTTGCGCGCCGCCGGGGTCGACGTCGATCCGGATGCCCCGGTGACCATCGCTTCGCCGGCGGGTGTACCGAGTCTGCGCGGGTCAGAGGATGCTCTCGGTGTCCTGCTGTCCGCGATCGAGTCAGGGCAAGCGGTGCGGTTCCCGCACCGCCCGTCGCGGGCCGAACCGTACACCACGCGCACCGTCGAACCGTGGGGCGTCGTGACGGAAAAAGGCCGGTGGTATCTGGTCGGGCACGACCGCGACCGCGACGACACACGCATCTTCCGGCTGTCGCGCATCGGGGCCGAGGTCACGCCGGTCGGGCCGACCGGTGCGATCACGGTTCCCCGCGACATGGACCTGCGCGGCATCGTTTCACAGAAAATCGCCCGGACCGCAGCGGAGGTTACGACGGGCGAGCGGGCCCGGCTCTGGGTCGCCGAAGGCCGGGCCACCGGGCTGCGTCGCGCCGGGAGGTCGACGGCCGCGCGCCGGCTGGGCGACCGCCACGGTGAGGTGATCGAGGTGGACATCGGATCGACCGATCAGCTGGCGCGCGACATCGCCGGGTATGGGCCGGACGCCGTCGTGCTGGAGCCGCAGTCGCTGCGTGACGACGTGCTGAGCCGGCTGCGCGCCCACGCGGGCCCGGTGGAACGCTCGTGACCCCGGTCTCGGCCCGGCTGGTCCGGCTGCTCAACATGGTGCCGTATTTCCAGGCCAACCCGCGGATCACCCGGGCCGAGGCCGCAGCCGACCTGGGGGTGACCGACGAGCAGCTGGAGGAGGACCTCAACCAGCTGTGGATGTGCGGGCTGCCCGGCTACTACCCGGGTGACCTCATCGATTTCGAGTTCTCCGGTGACACCATCGAGGTGACGTTCTCGGCAGGCATCGACCGGCCGCTGAAGCTGACCTCGCCCGAGGCGACCGGCCTTCTGGTGGCGCTGCGAGCGCTGGCTGACATCCCGGGCGTCGTCGATCCGGAAGCGGCCCGCAGCGCGATCGCCAAGATCGAGGCCGCGGCCGGCGCTGTCGGGCAGGAAGCCCTGCGTGCGTCCGCGGCCAACGGCACGCCCGCGCCCGCGGAGAGCAGGGTCGCGGCGGTGGTGCGCGCGGCGGTGCAGGATCGGCACGCGCTGGCCATCGATTACTACTCGGCGTCACGCGACAGCCTGAGCAGCCGTGTCGTCGACCCCATCCGGGTGCTGCTGATCGGCGGTCACAGCTACCTGGAGGCATGGTCGCGCGATGCCGAGGGGGTCCGGCTGTTCCGTTTCGACCGGATCGTGGACGCGGCCGACCGGGGCGAACCGTCTGTTCCGCCGGAGCCGGCGCGGCAGGCGCCGCCGGACATGTCGCTGTTCGACGCCGACCCGGCACTGCCGTCGGCCAGGCTGCGCGTGGCGTTCTCGGCGTCGTGGATGCTCGAGTATTACCCGATGCGCGAGGTTCGTGAGCTGGCCGACGGATCGTGTGAGGCCGTCATGACCTACGCCTCGGACGAGTGGATGACCCGTCTGGTGCTCGGTTTCGGCCCGGCAGTCCGGGTGCTGGAGCCGGAATCGCTCGCGCGCCGGGTCCGGGACACCGCGACGGCCGCCCTGGAGCTCTACCAGCAGCACGATCAGACGTGACCTGATCGGCACCTACCACGCCGGGACGCGGAGACGCCGGTACCGCGACACGCTGCGGTAGCATCGGGTGGACGTCTGGAGGTAATCAACGTGGGCAGTCTCAGTCCGTGGCACTGGGCGATCCTCGCTGTCGTGGTGGTCGTCCTGTTCGGTGCCAAGAAGCTCCCCGATGCGGCACGCTCGCTGGGTAAGTCGATGCGCATCTTCAAGTCCGAGATCCGCGAAATGCAGAGCGAGAGCAAATCGGAGGCGTCTGCGATCGACATTTCGTCTGCGAACGCCACTCCCGTGCAGGCCCAGCGAGTCGACCCTCCCGCGGCTACCGAGCAGGGTCACACTGAAGCACGCCCGGCATAGCACGGCATCATCCCCGTGGTGCCCGGGCACCAGTGACGCAGCGTCGTGAACGCCACCAAGATTTCAGCGGTGTCAGCGAACGCCGCCGCCGTACTGAAGCGGCTCAATCCGCGTAACCAGCGCAGTCGATCCAATCCTGACGCGACGATGTCGCTGGTCGACCACCTGACCGAACTGCGCACGCGGCTGCTGATCTCGCTGGCCGCGATCGTGATCACCACGATCTTCGGGTTCGTCTGGTACTCGCATTCGGTTTTCGGACTGGAAAGCCTGGGCGAATGGCTTCGCCATCCCTACTGTTCGCTGCCGGCGTCAGCGCGGGCCAGCATCAGCGCCGACGGTCAGTGCCGGCTGCTGGCCACCGCACCGTTCGACCAGTTCATGCTGCGGCTCAAGGTCGGGCTCACCGCGGGGACGGTGATGGCCTGCCCGGTGTGGCTGTACCAGCTCTGGGCATTCATCACGCCGGGGCTCTACCGCAACGAGCGTCGCTTCGCGATCGGGTTCGTCGTCCCTGCCGCGGTGCTGTTCGCCGGCGGGGCCGTGCTGGCCTACTTCGTGTTGGCCAAGGCTCTGGGCTTTTTGTTGACCGTGGGTAGCGACGTGCAGGTGACCGCGCTGTCCGGAGACCGGTATTTCGGCTTCCTGATCAACCTGCTGGTCGTTTTCGGGGTGAGCTTCGAATTCCCGTTGCTGATCGTCATGCTCAACATGGCCGGGTTGTTGACCTATGCACGGCTCAAATCCTGGCGGCGCGGCCTGATCTTTTCGATGTTCGTGTTCGCTGCGGTGTTCACTCCCGGTTCCGACCCGTTCTCGATGACGGCGCTCGGCGTGGCGTTGTCGGTGCTTCTCGAGTTCGCCATCCAGATCTCCCGCCTGCACGACAGACGCAAGGCCAAACGCGAAGCGCGGGCCGACATCCCCGACGACGAGGCTTCGGTCATCGAGCGGCCCACCCCGATGCCCGAGCCGTCGTACACCGCGGGACAGCACGACGATGTCACCTAGGCCAACGCTGCGCGAGCTGGGGACGCCTCCCGTTTGCGGGGGAGCGTGTCGGCGCGACGGCCCGCTGTTGCGGCCGGTAGTTCGCCCACGTTCGCGGCGCACGACGGTGCTCCGGTGACCGGGCTCGCGGAGCTGACCCGGTTTGCCGCTGATTTGCCGTTCGCGCTCGACGATTTCCAGCAGCGGGCCTGTGCCGCCCTGGAGCGAGGCCACGGTGTGCTGGTCTGCGCGCCGACCGGCGCCGGCAAGACGGTCGTCGGCGAGTTCGCCGTGCACCTGGCGCTGGCGGCCGGCGGCAAGTGCTTCTACACCACGCCCCTCAAGGCCTTGAGCAATCAGAAGCACACCGATTTGACCGCGCGCTACGGCCGCGACCGCATCGGCCTGCTGACCGGTGACCTGTCGGTGAACGCCGACGCGCCGGTGGTGGTGATGACCACCGAAGTGCTGCGCAACATGCTCTATGCGGATTCGCCTGCCCTGCATGGGCTTTCCTATGTTGTCATGGACGAGGTGCACTTCCTCGCCGACCGGATGCGCGGTCCGGTGTGGGAGGAGGTCATTCTGCACCTGCCCGACGAGGTGCGGCTGGTCAGCCTGTCGGCGACGGTGAGCAACGCCGAGGAGTTCGGTGGCTGGATCCAGACGGTGCGGGGCGACACGACGGTGGTGGTCGACGAGCACCGACCGGTGCCGTTGTGGCAGCACGTCCTGGTGGGCAAACGTCTCTACGACCTGTTCGACTATCGCGGTTCGGAGGCCGACGAACGCCCGGACGGCAACCGCGAGCCGCGTGTCAACCCGGACCTACTGCGTCACATCGCGCACCGCCGGGAGGCGGACCGGATATCGGACTGGCGGGGTCCCCGACGGCACGGCTCCGGACGCCCGGCAGGCAGACCGCGGTTCTACCGCCCGCCCGCCCGACCTGACGTGATCGCGACCCTGGACTCCGAGGGCCTGTTGCCGGCGATCACGTTCATCTTCTCGCGGGCGGGTTGCGACGCTGCAGTCCACCAGTGCCTGCGCTCGCCGTTGCAGCTGACCAGCCAGGAGGAGCGCACGCAGATCGCCGAAGTGATCGACCACCGGTGCGGTGATCTCGCCGATGCCGACCTGCCCGTGCTCGGCTACTACGAGTGGCGCGAGGGGCTGCTTCGCGGCCTGGCGGCCCACCACGCCGGCATGCTGCCGGCGTTCCGGCACACCGTCGAGGAGTTGTTCGCCGCCGGCCTGGTCAAGGCGGTGTTCGCCACCGAGACACTGGCGCTGGGCATCAACATGCCTGCCCGCACCGTCGTGCTGGAGCGGTTGGTGAAATTCAATGGCGAACAGCACGTGCCGCTGACGCCGGGGGAGTACACGCAGCTGACCGGGCGCGCCGGCAGGCGCGGCATCGACGTCGAGGGTCACGCCGTGGTGCTCTGGCAGCCCAGCGAGGAGACCACCGAACCGTCGGCGGTGGCCGGCCTGGCGTCGACACGCACCTTCCCGCTGCGCAGTTCGTTCGCGCCGTCCTACAACATGACGATCAACCTGGTGCAGTACATGGGCCCGGAACAGGCGCACCAACTGCTCGAGCAGTCCTTTGCCCAGTACCAGGCCGACCGGTCGGTCGTCGGCCTGGTCCGCGGCATCGAGCGGGGCAACACGCTGCTCGACGAGATCGCCGCCGAACTGGGCGGGCCGGAGGCGCCGATCCTGGGCTACGCCCGGCTGCGCGCGCGGATCACCGAATTGGAGCGCGCACAATCGCGCGCCTCCCGGCTGCAACGCCGGCAGCTGGCCAGCGACGCGCTGGCCGCGCTGCGCAAAGGCGACATCATCAACATGACCCACGGCCGGCGGGGCGGGCTGGCAGTCGTGCTCGAGTCGGCCCGTGACAGCGACGATCCGCGGCCCCTGGTGCTGACCGAACACCGGTGGGCGGGACGGATCTCCTCGGCGGACTATTCGGGTGCGCCGGGCCCGTTGGGGTCGATGTCCTTGCCGAAGCGCGTCGAACACCGGCAGCCGCGCGTGAGGCGAGACCTCGCATCGGCGCTGCGGTCGGCCGTGGCCGGGTTGGCCCTTCCGTCCGAGCGCCTCGGTGGGCGCCGTTCCGGCGGCGACAGCGACGGCGAGTTCCACAATCCGGAGCTCGCGGAGTTGCGGGCCCAGTTGCGTCGGCATCCGGCGCACAACAGTCCCGGCCTCGAAGCGCAGGTCCGTCAGGCCGAGCGCTACCTGCGCGTCGAGCGGGACAACGCGCAGCTGGAAAAGAAGGTGGCCGCGGCGACGAACTCGCTGGCGCGCACTTTCGACCGCATCGTCGGGCTGCTCACCGAGCGTGGGTTCATCGAGGGCCCGGCGGCCGATCCCCACGTCACAGACGACGGCCGGCTGCTGGCCCGCATCTACAGTGACAGCGACCTGCTGGTAGCCGAATGCCTGCGCACGGATGCATGGGCCGGATTGAAGCCCGCCGAGTTGGCGGCGGTCGTCTCCACGGTGCTCTATGAGACTCGGGGCGGCGACGCGCCCGGCTCCTTGTCCGCCGCCGACGTGCCCACCCAGCGCTTGCGGCAGGCGCTGCAGCGGACATCCCGGATGTCCACCGCGCTCCGTGCCGACGAGCAGGCACATCAGATCGCCCCGAGCCGCGAGCCCGACGACGGCTTCGTCAATGTCATCTATCGCTGGGCGCGGACCGGTGATCTGACGGCGGCGCTGGCCGACGCCGACGCCCATGCCTCGGCGGGCACCGGTTCGCCGTTGCTGGCGGGAGACTTCGTGCGCTGGTGCCGGCAGGTGCTCGATCTGCTGGACCAGGTGCGCAACGCGACCCCCGATGCCGAACTACGGGCCGCCGCCAAGCGCGCCATCGACGACGTTCGGCGCGGCGTCGTCGCTGTTGACGCCGGGTAGGCTGTGCCGGAGCTACGGTGAGACCGTAACGAAAAGCCAAGACGTCAAGGGGCTGAGGAGAAACGATGAGCGGACCGCAGGGATCGGAGCCGGACCAGCAGTGGCAACCGCCCGGTCACAGTGGCGACCAGTCCTCGGAACCGGCTCAGGCAGGATCGCCCTGGCAGCAGCAGCCGGACCAGGATGCGGGGTGGCAGGCGCCGGCTTATACGCCGCCCCCCGGGTATTCGCCGTACCAGCAGCAGGGGGAGCAAGGCTACCCGCAGCAGCCCGGCTACGGGCAGCCTGAGCAGCAGTACGGTGGGCAAACCCCCCAGTACGGTCAGTACGGCCAGCCGGGTCAGTACGGCCAGCCGGGTCAGTACGGCCAGCCGGGCCAGTACGGCCAGCCGGGCCAGTACGGCCAGCCGGGTCAGTACGGCCAGCCGGGCCAGTACGGCCAGCCGGGCCAGTACGGCCAGCCGGGCAAGAAGCGCTCGACCACCCTGATCGCCGGGGCCGGACTGATCGCCTTCCTGCTCATCGCCGCCGTGCTGGTGCTCGGCTTCTGGGAGCCCGGCTTCTTCGTCACCACCAAGCTGGACATCAAAAAGGCCCAGACCGGTGTCCAGCAGATCCTGTCTGATGAGACCAACGGTTACGGCGCCCGCAACGTCAAAGACGTCACGTGCAACAACGGCGCCGACCCGACCGTCAAGAAGGGCGCCAGCTTCGATTGCAGTGTGAGCATCGACGGTGCGCAGAAGCATGTGACGGTGACCTTCCAGGACAACACGGGCACCTACGAGGTCGGCCGGCCCCAGTAAGGGCGGTCAACCCCGAAGCGTGTCGAGCGCCTTCTGCAGCCGCGCGATCGACGAGCCGACACCCAGCTCGGTGGCCAGCCGGGCGGTGCGCTCCGGGTCGGCGGCCGTCAGGGGCAGGGCGTCGGTCGGAGTCGTCAGTGTCACCGGCGCGTCGGTGGCTACCCGTACCACCCCTTCCGCAGCCTCGATGTAGTCGGTGGCGGCCAGCAGTTTCGCGCGAAGCCCTTTGGCCATCGTCGATTTCGGGTCGCCGGCGGCGGCCAGTATCTGCTGCAGCGATCCGTGCCGTGCCAGCAGCGCCGCCGCCGTCTTCTCGCCGATGCCCGGCACGCCGGGCAGACCGTCGGACGGATCGCCGCGCAACAACGCCAGCTCGGCATAGGCCGCCCCGGCCCGCTGCGTCGGCACCCCGTAGTGGTCGGACACCTCGGCGGGTCCGAACAGAATCGCGTTGGTCAGCCCACGGCCCAGGTAGAGCACCCGAACCGGCACCGGTTCGTCGGCAACCACCTGCAGCAGGTCGCGGTCCCCGCTGACCACGACGACCGGGTCGGCGCGCTCCCGCGCCGCCAGCGTGCCCAGCACGTCGTCGGCCTCGAAGCCGGCCGCACCGGCCATCGGGATGCCGAACGCGTCGAGCAGCTCGGTGATCATGTCGACCTGTGGGGTCAGGTCGTCGGGGACCTCCTCGATGTCGGGCTCTCCGGCGGGCTCCGGTTCGGCCACCCGGTGCGCCTTGTACGACGGGATCAGGTCCACCCGGAACTGCGGCCTCCAATCCAGGTCCAGGCACACCGCCAGCCGGCCGGGCCGCTGCCGGGTGATCACCACGGCCACCGAGTCGACAAAGCCGCGGACGGCGTTCACCGGCCGACCGTCGGGAGCGGTGATCGAGGAGGGCACGCCGAAGTACGAGCGGAACCACATGCTGGCGCCGTCGAGAAGGACCAGGGGCGGAGGCATGCCGGGTATGGTCTCACGACGCTTCCCGTGAGCAGTCCCCCGCAAGGGGAGGTGCCCAACACATTGCCCCAAACGCGGCGTCGTGGGGTGATTGTGCGTCTGGCCACCGTCGTTGGCCGCACCGGGCTAGCCTGACTACCAATGGACTCTGAACGATTCGACGCAAACGTGTACGCCCGCCGGATGGCCGCGGCGGCCGCCGCGACCGCCGCGGCGGGTCTCGACGCCCTGGTGATCACCCCCGGCTATGACCTGCGGTACCTCGTCGGCTCGCGGGCCCAGACGTTCGAGCGGCTCACCGCACTGGTGCTGCCGGCCTCCGGTGACCCGATCGTCGTGGTGCCGCGCCTCGAACTGGCCTCCCTGGCGGGGTCGGCCATCGCCGAACTGGGCCTGCCGGTACATGACTGGGTCGATGGCGACGACCCCTACGTGCTGGTGAGCGCGGCGTTGGGCGGTGGCTGCCTCGCGACCGCCGTCACCGATTCCATGCCGGCACTGCACCTGCTGCCCCTGACCGACGCGTTCGGGAAGCTGCCGGTGCTTGCCACCGACGTCCTGCGCGGGCTCCGGATGGTCAAGGAGGCGTGCGAGATCGACGCGTTGCGTAAGGCCGGTGCGGCCATCGACCGGGTACACGCCCGGGTGCCGGGGTTTCTCGTCCCCGGCCGCACCGAAGCTGACGTCGCCGCTGCCATCGCCGAAGCCATTGTGGCCGAGGGGCATTCGGGAGTCTCATTCGTCATCGTCGGCTCCGGGCCGCACGGAGCGGATCCCCACCACAGCTATTCGGCCCGTGAACTGCATGCGGGGGACGTCGTCGTCGTCGACATCGGGGGAGCCTACGAGCCCGGCTATCACTCGGACTGCACCCGCACTTACAGTATCGGTGATCCAGAACCCGAAGTGGTCCAACACTATTCGGTGCTCGAGCGTGCCCAGCGAGCGGCCTTGGACGCGGTGCGCCCGGGCGTGACCGCCGAGCAGGTCGACGCCGCCGCCCGCGACGTGCTGGCCGACGCGGGGCTCGCGGAGCACTTCGTGCACCGTACCGGGCATGGGATCGGCCTGTCGGTGCACGAGGAGCCCTACATCGTCGCCGGCAACGACCTGCCGCTGGCTCCGGGGATGGTCTTTTCCATCGAGCCGGGCATCTACTTCCCGGGCCGGTGGGGCGCGCGCATCGAGGACATCGTCGTCGTCACCGAGGACGGCGCGCTGGCCGTCAACAACCGCCCGCACGAGCTGATCGTGGTTCCCGCGTCGTAGCCGGCGATGTCACCGGCGCCGCGTCGGGTGGGTGCACCATCACCGGGGGCCGGCCGCTATCCCTCGCCGCGTTCGAGCAGCGTCGAGGATCCCAGCACCCGCTCCACATGCACCTCGATGACCACCCTCCGCGGGTTGGGCTTGGGAGTGCGGTAGCGCTGGGCATAGCGCAGCTCGGCGTCGCGCACGGCGTCGGCGTCGCTGTTGACCTTGGATCGGCCTTCCAGAGACAGCCAGCGCGCACCGTCGACCTGGCTGAGCACGGCGACGCCGGCACGGTCGGCGTTGACCGCCTTCTGAGACCCGCCGGTGGTGATGACCCGCGCGATGTGTGTTGTGGGATCGAAGGTGAATCCCACCGCCACGACGTGCGGTGATCCGTCGTTGCGCAGTGTGGTCAGCATGGCCAGATGCCGTTCGGACAGGAATGCCAGCGCGTCGTCGGTGAGCCGGGTAGTGGTGTTCGCCATCACCGCCCACGCTAGCGCAGGTGATAATCGCAGCCGTGGACGACACGGGAGCAGGCCTGATACTGATCCTGGGCGGTCGCAGTGAGATCGGCGTCGAACTCGCACGCCGCCTGGCTCCGCAATCGACGGTGGTGCTCGCCGCGCGCGGCGCCGACCGACTCGACGAGCAGGTCGCCATGCTGAAAGCCGCCGGCGCGGTAGCAGTGCACACGAAAGAGTTCGACGCCGACGACCTGGCCTCGCACGGCCCCTTCGTCGCCTCGGTTGTCGACGAGCACGGCCCCATCGGCACCGCCGTGCTGGCCTTCGGCGTCCTGGGTGACCAGGTCCGCGCCGAAACCGACGCCGCCCACGCCACCGCCATCGTGCACACCGACTACGTCGCCCAGGTCAGCATGCTCACCCACCTGGCGGCCGCCATGCGCCACGTCGGCAAGGGCACGCTGGTGGTGTTCTCCTCGGTGGCCGGGATCCGGGTGCGCCGCGCCAACTACGTCTACGGCTCGGCCAAGGCGGGCCTGGACGGCTTCGCCGGCGGCTTGGCCGACGCACTGCACGGCAGCGGCGTCAACCTGCTGATCGTCCGCCCGGGATTCGTGATCGGGCGCATGACACAGGGCATGGCGCCCGCGCCGCTGTCCAGCACCCCACAACAAGTGGCCGATGCCACCGCACACGCCCTGGCAAAGGGGCGGCGTACCGTATGGATACCGTGGGCGCTGCGGCCGACGTTTTTCGCGATGCGGTTGTTGCCCCAGTTCGTGTGGCGCAGGATGCCGCGATGATCCGCGCCGGCGACGCCGCAGAACGAAGCGACGATGAGGAGCGGCGCTCATGATCGTCGTCGTCGGGATCGGCGCCGACGGCATGGCGGGCCTTTCGCGGCAGGCGCGCACCGAATTGGCGAGAGCCACTGTGATTCACGGCGCACAAAGGCAGCTTTCCCTGCTCGACGGCACCGTCACCGCCGAACGCCGGGAGTGGCCGTCGCCGATGCTGCCCGCCCTGCGGAACCTGCCCGCCGACGACGACGCCGACGTCCACGTCGTGGCCAGCGGCGACCCGCTGATGCACGGCGTCGGCGGCACACTCGTGCGCGTGTTCGGCGCAGCCAAGGTCATCGTGCTGCCGCACGTGTCGTCGGTCGCGCTGGCCTGCGCCCGGATGGGCTGGAACGTCCACGACGCCGAGGTGATCAGCCTGGTCACCGCGCGGGCGGACACCGCGGTGCGCCGCGGCGGCCGGGCGATCGTGCTCTCGCGCGATCACACCACGCCGGCGACCCTGGCCGGATTACTCGACGCCCACGGGCGCGGCGAGTCCGTGATGACTGTTCTCGAACAGCTTGCCGGCCCGGGTGAACGACGCCGCGAGGCCACCGCGCGGCAGTGGGCCCACAGCTCCCCGCCGGATATCGACGACCTCAACGTGATGGCCATCCACTACCTGCCCGACGAGCGCGTCTCGCCGTTGCCCGACGACGCGTTCGTGCACGACGGCCAGATCACCAAACACGGGATGCGTGCCGTGACGTTGGCGGCGCTGGCACCGCGCCCGGGAGAGCGGTTGTGGGATGTCGGCGCGGGATCGGGCAGCATCAGCGTCGAGTGGTCCCGCAGCTGGCCGGGCTGCAGCGCGGTCGCGTTCGAGCGTGACGGAAACCGGCGCCGCAACGTCGAATTCAACGCCGCTGCGGCGGGCCTGGACATCGACGTGCGCGGCGACGCGCCTGCGGCGTTCGACGGGGCGCAAACCCCGTCGGCGATCTTCGTCGGCGGCGGCCTGACCCAACCGGGTCTGCTCGACGCATGCTTCGACCGCTTGCCCCGGGGAGGACGCTTGGTCGCCAACGTGGTCACCGCCGAATCGGAAGCCGCGCTGATCCAAGCACATTCGCAACTCGGTGGATTGCTGCGACGTTTTCAGCACTACCAGGGCGAACCGCTGGGCGAATTCACCGGCTGGCGCCCGCAGTACCCGGTCACCCAATGGGCGGTGAGGCGATGACGGTCTACTTCATCGGGGCGGGCCCCGGCGCCGCGGACCTGATCACCGTGCGCGGCCAACGAATCCTCCAGCGATGCCCGACGTGCCTCTACGCCGGGTCCATCATGCCCGACGATCTGTTGGCGCTGTGCCCGCCTGATGCGAATGTCGTGGACACCGGCCCGCTTACGCTCGAACAGATCGTCGCCGAGTTGGCCGGCGCGGACGCCGCAGGTCACGACGTGGCGAGGCTGCACTCCGGTGACCCGTCGCTCTACAGCGCCCTGGCCGAGCAGTGCCGCCGGCTCGACGAACGGGGTATCGGCTACGAGATCGTTCCTGGCGTGCCGGCTTTCGCCGCGGCCGCGGCGGCCCTGAAGCGCGAGCTCACCGTTCCCGGGGTGGCGCAGACGGTGACGCTGACCCGGACAGCCACCCTGTCGACCCCCATGCCGCCCGGTGAGGAGCTGGCCGAGCTCGCCCGGTCCGGGGCCACCCTCGTCCTGCACCTGGCCGCCGCCCAGATCGATGCCATTGTCCCGCAGCTCTTGGCGGGCGGGTACCGCCCCGAAACACCGTCCGCGGTAGTGGCTTTCGCCAGCTGGCCGAGGGAAACTGTGCTGCGCGGCAATCTCGCCGGCATCGCCGAACAGATGCACGACGCCAACATCACCAGAACCGCCGTCATCGTTGTCGGTGACGTGCTGGCCGCGCACCGTTTCACCGACAGCTACCTGTATTCGAGCGGGCGGACCCGGGGTGGCCGGCACTGATGCGGATCTTGCTGCTCGGCGGTACCGCGGAGGCGCGGGCACTGGCGCGGGCCCTGCACCCGCGGTTCGACATCGTGAGCTCGCTGGCCGGCCGCGTTCCCGACCCCGCCCTCCCGGTCGGGCCGGTACGCATCGGCGGATTCGGCGGCGTCGACGGGCTGCGGCGGTGGCTGCACGACGAGCGCATCGACGCCGTCGTAGACGCCACCCACCCGTTCGCGGCGACGATGACGTCCCACGCCGCCCAGGTGTGCGGCCAATTGGGGATGCCGCATCTGGTGTTGGCCCGCCCGGCTTGGGACCCAGGGCCCGCGGACGTCGTCGCTTCCGATGCGCAAGCGGCCGAAGTCGTTGCCCAGCAGAGTTATTCGCGGATATTTCTGACCACCGGCCGCTCGGGGGTGAGTGCCTTCGCCACCAGCGACGCATGGTTTTTGATCCGGGCGGTCACCGCGCCGGACGGCACCGCGATGCCGCGCCGTCACCATGTCGTGCTGTCTCGTGGGCCTTATGTCTACGATGACGAGCTCGCCCTGTTGCGCGATCACCGCATCGACGCGCTGGTGACGAAGAACAGTGGCGGGCATATGACCCGGGCTAAGCTAGATGCCGCCGCCGCGCTGCACGTTGCCGTCGTGATGGTGGCGCGGCCGGCGCTGCCGGAGGGGGTGCGCACCGTCGCCACCGTGCGAGAGGCCGCGGAATGGATCACCGGGGAAGTCGCCGGCGGCTGACCTGCCGGGTCTTCGCTGCCGACGGCCGCGAGCGGCGCATCGCGGCAGCGGGTGGTGCGGGACCGGGTGATGCTCACCGGCAGCCGTACACGGCCGCGGGCGGCCACAAAAATACGGTGGGGGGTATGGTATACATGGTGCAACGCGCCCGAGACGATGCGAGGATTCGAGCAGGCAAACCAGGCCACAGGGGCACTACGGGTGGCTGAAGACCACGCTCGCGGGGTCTGATGCCCTACCGTCTGCAACTTGGCCTACCATCTCCACGGGGTGCGGAAGCGAAACTGCCAGGACAGAACCAGGCTTGAGAGCGAAAGGAAACCCCGATGTTGGCCTTTCTCAAGAAGGCTTGGGTTCCGCTCGTCGTCGTGGTGGCGGTCGCCCTCGGCGGCATCGCGGTGAACGACCTGCGTGGCATGTTCGGCTCCGAAGAGATCTTCACCGCCACCGGAAGCAGCGCCGAACCGCTCACGCCCTCCCACGTCAAGCGGGTGACATACGAGGTCTACGGCCCCGCTGACACGGCCGGGAGTGTCAGTTACCTTGACATGAGCGCTCAACCGGAGCAGGCGAACTTCACCAGCCTGCCCTGGACCTACACGATCACCACGACCGTGCCGGCGGTGATCGCCAACGTGGTGGCACAGGGCAACAGCAACACCATCGGGTGCCGCATCACCGTCAACGGCGAGGTCAAAGACGAGCGGTCGGCGGACGGCCACCACGCCCAAACCTCTTGCTTGGTGAAAGCCGGATGAACACAGACACCGACACCCGCCCGAAATTCATGCGGTTCGTTCGCAACTTCGCGGTGCCGATCATCATCGGATGGTTGCTGCTGACCGCGGGCCTGAACCTGCTGGTGCCGCCGATCGAGTCGGTCGCCCGCAACCACGCGGTCACCATGTCGCCCGGGGATGCGCCGGCGATGATCGCCGCCAGGCGCATCGGCGCGACGTTCCACGAGTCGGACTCCGACAGCATCGCCATGATCGTCCTGGAGAGCGATCACAAGCTCGGCCCGGACGCGCACCGCTACTACGACGCCCTGGTGCAGAAGCTGGATGCCGATCACAAGCACGTGCAGCACGTCCAGAACGTGTGGGGGGATCCGCTGACGGCCGCGGGCGTGGAGAGCCGCGACGGCAAGGCCGCCTACGTCCAGCTCAACCTCGCCGGCGACCAGGGCAGCACCCTGGGCAACGAGTCCGTCAAAGCAGTCCGCGAGACCCTCGACCGTTCATCGCCGCCCCCGGGCCTCAAGGTTTATCTCACCGGCCCGGCCGCGCTGACCACGGACATGAACGACGCCGCCGACAAGAGCATGTTGACGATGATGGGCGTGACGGGCGTGGTCATCATGATCATGCTGTTCATCGCCTACCGTTCCGTCAGCACGGTGCTCCTCGTTCTCGTCATGGTCGGTTTCGAGATGGGCACGGCCAGGGGCCTGGTCGCGCTGCTCGGCAACGACGACCTGTTGGGGTTTTCGACGTTCGTCGTCGCCATGCTGTCCTCGTTGGCGATCGCGGCGGGGACCGACTACGCGATCTTCCTCATCGGTCGCTATCAGGAAGCGCGTCAGGCCGGTCTGGATCGGGAAGCCGCCTACTACAGCATGTTCCGCGGCACCTTCCACATCATTCTGGGATCCGGGCTCACGATCGCCGGCGCCACCTTCTGTCTGCACCTGGCGCGGCTGTCCTACTTCAAGGCGCTGGGGATTCCGTCCGCGGTGGGCTTGGTCGTCGTCGTCGCGGGCGCATTGACAGCCGCGCCTGCGGTTGTGGCAGTGGCCAGCCGGTTCGGGCTGCTCGACCCGAAGCGGGCCGTCAAGGTCCACGGCTGGCGGCGCATCGGGACCGCGAGCGTGCGCTGGCCGGGCGCGGTGTTCGCGACCTCGCTGGCCATCGCGATCGTCGGTATCCTCTTCATGCCGACCATGAAGATCAGTTACAACGACCGCTACTACATCCCCAAAGACCTGCCGTCGAACGTCGGATACGAGGCCGCCGAGCGCCATTTCAGTGCCGCCACGATGAATCCTGACATCCTGATGATCGAGAGCGATCACGACATGCGGAACAGCGGCGACATGATCATCCTGGACCGCCTGGCCAAGGACGTGTTCCGCGCGCCGGGCATCGCGATGGTGCAGAGCATCACCCGGCCGCTCGGTGGGCCCATCGAGCACACGTCGATACCGTTCCAGATCAGTGCCCAGTCGATCCCGATCCAGGAAAACCTTCAGTTCATGAAGGACCGGATGGATGACATGCTCAAGATGAGCGACGACCTCGGCGCCATGATCGGGTCGATGCAGCGGATGCAGGGTCTGATGACCCGGATGAGCGACTCGACGCACCGCATGGTCGGCGACATGCACGACATGCAGGTCACGCTGGACGACATGCGCGACCACATGGCGGACTTCGACGATTTCGCACGGCCGCTGCGTGATTACCTGTACTGGGAACAGCACTGCTACAACATCCCGGTGTGCTGGGCGACGAGGTCGGTCTTCGACGCGATCGACGGCCTCGACAAGTTCAGTGACAACATGAAGACGCTGATCAAGGACGTCGACAACATCGACGCGATCATGCCGCAGATGGTGGCCCAGTTCCCGCCGATCATCGCGGTCGCCAAGTCGATGCGGGGCAGCCTGCTCACCATCCACAGCAGCTTCTCGGGTCTGGTCACGCAGATGTCGCAGATGACCGACACCGCGAGCGCCATGGGTCAGGCGTTCGACGCCTCCCGCAGCGGTGACTACTTCTACCTGCCGCCGGAAGCGTTCCAGAACGCCGACTTTCAGCGCGGTCTGAAGCTGTTCCTGTCCCCCGACGGGAAGGCCGCGCGGTTCATCATCACCCACGACAAGGACCCGGCGACCCCGGCCGGCATCGACGCGGTCAAGCCGGAACTCGAAGCAGCTCACCATGCGGTCAAAGGAACGACATTGACCGATGCCAGGTTCTACCTGGCCGGAACGGCCGCCATCTACCGCGACATCCAGTCCGGCTCGCACTACGACCTGTTGATCGTCGGGATCGCGGCGATCACGCTGATTTTTGCTGTCATGGTGATCATCACGCGGGCTCTGGTGGCGTCCCTGGTGATCGTCGGGACGGTGCTGCTGTCGCTGGGAGCCGCGTTCGGGCTCTCGGTGCTGGTGTGGCAACACCTCGTAGGTCTGGATTTGAACTGGATCGCGCCGGTATTCGGGCTGATCATCCTGCTGGCTGTCGGCTCCGACTACAACCTTTTGTTGGTGTCGCGGTTCCAGGAGGAGATCGGAGCCGGTCTCAAGACCGGGATCATCCGGTCGATGGGCGAAACCGGTGGGGTCGTGACCTCGGCGGGCCTGGTCTTCGCCTTCACCATGATGTCGATGGTGGCCAGCGATCTGACCTCGATCGGACAGGCCGGCAGCACGATCGGCCTCGGCCTGCTGTTCGACACCCTGATCGTCCGCTCGTTGATGACGCCGTCGATCGCCGCGCTGCTCGGTCGTTGGTTCTGGTGGCCGTTGCGGGTGCGCCCCCGCCCGGCCAGCGAGATGCTGCGGCCGTTCGGCCCGCGGCGTCTGGTCCGCTCCCTGTTGTTGGGCGAGCCCGCCGATGCGGCAACAGCCAGGACCCCACGGCAGGCCAACGGCTCGGGTGCCACCCAGGAATACGGCGGCCAATTCGCCTCCGACGACATGACGCACAGGGGAGGCGACGGCCCGGAGCCGGGCCGCGCGCATTGAGGCGATGCCGGTGTCCCGGTTGCCCGACGCAGAACAGGATAGCGGGCTGTCAAAACGGGTAGCGCCGGGGCGTGAACACCCGGTCACCCGAATCCACTGAGTGCCACTGCGTTTGCGACGACCCGACGATCAGCAGGCAACGCATGTCGATGTCGGCAGGATCGAGATCGGCCAACCGCACGACCCGGACGGTTTCCTCGGGCCCGGAAACGTCACGGCCGATCACCACCGGTGTCCCTGGTTCGCGATGGGCCAGCAGGATGTCGCGCATCGCGCCGACCTGCCAGGTCCGCGTCGCCGACGCCGGGTTGTACACGGCCAGAACCAGATCCGCGCCGGCCACGGCGGTGAGCCGGGCGGCGATCACGTCCCACGGCTTGAGCCGGTCTGACAGCGAGATCACGGCGTAGTCGTGACCGAGCGGAGCCCCGACCCGGCTGGCGACGGCCTGGGCGGCGGTCATCGCCGGGATCACCCGCACCTGCACCCCCGGCCACTGCTTGGCCTCTTCCAACACGGCGGTGGCCATCGCGAACACGCCCGGGTCACCCGACGACACCACCGCCACGGCGTGTCCCTGCTCGGCCAGCGAGCAGGCCAGGCGTGCCCGCGCGGGTTCGTCGGTGTTGCCGCTGGAATGGCGGCGCTGCCCGTCGTGGGCGGGCACGCGGTCCAGGTAGCCGACGTACCCGATCAGGTCGGTCGCCGCCGCGAGTTCCCGCCGGGCCTGCGGCGTCATCCAATCGGTGTCGCCGGGCCCGAGTCCCACCACCGCCACCGCCCCCGTCGCCCGGCGGCGGTCCCGTCGCATGCCCGGCAGCACGGCCAGCGAAAAATACGGCACGCCGTTCTCGTCGACATCGGCGGCGGGCAGTACGCGTTCACCGGAGGTGCTGGCCCGCTCCACATAGAACGCGTCGTCAAGTCTTCCGGACGCCGAAAGCGCTTCCCGGACATTGTGATACGAGCGGCTCAGTTTGAGGATGACGGCGGCGTCGGTGTCAGCGAGCCGCCGCGTCAGCTCGGCGCCGGGCAGGGTGCCCGGCAGCACCGACAGCACCTCGTCGCCGGCCACCAATGGCGTCGCGATGGCCGCCGAGGCGGCACTCACCGAGGTGACCCCGGGAACGATGACCGCATCGAATCGCTCCGTGAGGCGGGTGTGCAGATGCATGTAGGAGCTGTAGAACAGGGGGTCGCCCTCGGCGAGCAGTGCCACATCGCGCCCGGCGTCCAGGTGTGCCGCGATCCGCCGGGTGGCTTCGACGTAGAAGTCCTCGAGCGCCCCGGCGTAGCCGCCGGGATGATCGGTGGACCCGGTGGTCACCGGATAGACCAGGTGCTCCTCGAGCTGGCCGGGCCGCAGGTACGGTTCGGCGATTCCTCTCGCGATGCTGTGACCGTGCCGGGCGCTGTGATAGGCGACCACGTCCGCGTCGCCGATCACCCGGGCGGCCTTGACCGTCACCAGCTCGGGGTCGCCGGGGCCCAACCCGACCCCCCACAGAGTGCCTCTGGGGGCGCTTCGCGCGGTGCCCTCCGCGGTCATTCGCGCTCGCTGGCGATCGCGTTGACCGCGGCGGCGGCCATGGCGCTGCCGCCGCGCCGGCCCCGCACGACCAGATACGACATGCCGCGCGGACCGTCGATCAGCTCCTGCTTGGATTGTGCCGACCCGACGAAACCGACCGGGCCGCCCAGCACCGCCACCGGGGATGCGGCGCCCTCGTCGATCAGCTCCAGCAGCCGGAACAGTGCGGTGGGCGCATTGCCGATCGCCAGGACCGCACCGGCCATCCGGTCGGCCCACAATTCCACGCCCGCCGCCGAACGGGTGGTTCGCCGGCGGGCGGCCAGTTCGGCCGCTCGCGGATCGGCGACCAGTGACACCACCTCATTGCCGGCCGGCAACCGCGCGGTGGTGATCCCGGCGGCCACCATTGACGCATCGCACAGCACCGGTGCGCCGGCTCGCAGAGCGGCGCGGGCCCGCGCGACGACGTCGTCGGTGAAGGCGACGTGGTCGGCGACATCGATCTGGCCGCAGGTGTGGATCAACCGGACCACCACCTGGGCGACGTCGGCCGGGAACCGGCCCAGGTCGGCTTCGGCGCGGATGGTCGCAAACGACTGGCGATAGATTTCTGCCGCGTCGCGGATGTAGTCGAGCACCCGATCACCCTAAGGCTCGTCACTGTGGCGACCCGCCGCGGAACGCGCCAGCCGGTATCCGTCCCCGATGGCGACCAGCACCTCACCGGCCGGCGGGCTGCCGCACGCCCGCTCGCAGCCCACGAAGTGACGATGCACCTCGGCGTCGGGCTCCAGGGACCGCGCGGCGTCGGCCCGCACATCGGCGACCGAGTGCGCGCACCCGGGCCTGCCGGTGCAGGCGCTGACCGTCAGCCAGGGGGAGTGTTCGTCGAAAACCAGGCCCAGGGGCGCCAGCACCCGGAGTGCGACGTCCGCCGCCTCTTCGCTGAGGTCGCACACCAGCACCGAGCGCCACGGCGTGATCACCAGCGGGGCCCCGATCGCGGCCAGAAAGTCGGCGACGCGCGCGGGCAGCACGCCCAGCGGGACCGCGGCGCCCAGCGTGACGCGGCCGTCGTCCTGGCTTAGCCAACCCACCGGCGCTCGGGTGACCGGTGCGAAGCCGGCGCCGAGCTCGATTCCGGGCATCAGGCGTGCGATATCATCGAGTTCTTTTATCCGCCAGGCATTTCCGCGAATTTCGAGGAAGCGCTTCGCGATCGTGACCAGCGCGTCGACCACCTCGTGGGCGGCCAGCCGGACGCCGGTGTCGCGTCCGGTGATGAGCAACGCGCAGCCGTCGGGTATTGCATGGACACCCACATCGGCGCGCAGCCCGGACACGTCGGCGCGCCCATCGTCCAGACTGAACCAGAACCGGCCGCCAAGCTGGGCGAGCCTGGGATCCTCGCAGATCGCGGTGTCCAGCGCACCCACCAAGGGCCGTACATCGAGGCTCCCACCGGTACGGCCGGACAGCGGCGACGCGACGATGTTGCGGACGCGCTCGTGGGTCGCCGAGGGCAACAGTCCGGCACCGGCGATCGCTTCCGCCACCCCGGTCACATCGGTGACCGCGCGTATCTGCAGGTTGCCCCGGGCGGTCAGCTCCAGCGCTGCGGAACCGGATGCGCTCGCGGCTCCCGCCACTGCGGCGAGCTGGGCGGCGGTGATCATGCCGCCGGGGAGCCGCACCCGCACCAATGCGCCGTCGGCGGCCTGGTGCACCTGGAGTGCACC
>NZ_JBMIOP010000158.1:0-12412 GCF_049197365.1 Mycobacterium sp. THU-M104 | reverse complement strand
CCTGTTGAGCGGGTCGTGGAGCTTCGGCTCGGGCACCGGACACTCCCAGTACGTCGCTGCCGGGTTCCTACCGATGGACAACGGCGAAATACGCTGGGTTGCAGAGGGTTTACCCGAGATGCAGGTCGCCGTGGTGCCACGCGAACAGATCAGCTTCAACGACGGCTGGCATGTGCAGGGGCTCAAGGGCGCCGGATCCTATGACTACAGCGTCCAAGAGGTGTTCGTGCCTGCGAGCCGCACCTTCGAACTGTTCACCCGCCGGCCGTGCCGCGGTACCTCACCGGCCACGCGCATGGGGTTGATGCCTGTCACCGCCGCGGGCCACGCGTCCTGGGCGCTCGGCGTCGCCAAAAGCATGCTCGACGACGTCCAGGACCTGGCGGCGACGAAGTTCCGGATGAGCGACATGGCATCGCTGGCCAGCCGCCCGACCTTCCAGAAGGGCCTGGCGCACCATCGTGCGGCCTGGCGCGCCGCTCGCCTGCTGGTGCTCGACGCGTTCACCACCGCCGAAGCCGCGGTCGCGGCCGGCGAGGAGCTGGCACCGGCCCGGCGCGCGGACATGCGGGTGGCGGCCGTCTACGCCACCGACATCGCGCGCGGCTGCGCCGAGTGGGCGCATCTGGTGGCCGGGACCAGCGCCATCCGCGAGGGCACCCGCCTCGAGCGCGCGTTCCGCGACGTCTACACCGGGACGCAGCACGCCACACCCAGGACCGTCGACGCGGCGCCCACCGCGGCCGGCATCATCGCCGATGGGTTGACGGCCGCGACGCCGTTGAGCAGATTGGCCAGCAGCGGCGTGCGGGCGGCCGACCCGGCCGCGCCGGGCAGTGTCGCCGAGCGCAGCAACCCGGCAGCGGCGTTCACGCCCAGCCCCCCCGAAAATGCGGAGTCCGAGATGCGGATGGCACTGCCGGCCCTTTTCGTCGGCGACACCGCCGATTCTAATGGCCCGCGCGGGATACTCCCGACGGCATTTTCCCGGGATCGTCGTGCCGGGGCGCGAATACACCCATGGACTGTCAGCCACAAAAACGAAGAATTCCCGCCGCTCGACGGACCAGACCGGCGCCGCGGTCACGCGGGGACCCGTCCCAAAACCCGGCGCCGCCTGATGAGTGCTCACATCCACTCACCAGAACGGCAACGACGCCTTGGGTGTCACCTTGATACGCAGGGCGGCGGGGGAATTGCTTATTCCGGGGGCCCTTTGGGAACAACCGGCATGAGAGGCAACCTCATTTCGTCGGCACCAATTGCTTCATCGGCTTGTCGCAGCAGACCTCCGAGTGCTCGTCCTCCGAGGTGCACGGGCAGGGCTTCTCGTAGACGAGCACCGCCCCGCACTCCTCGCACTCATACGTCGCTCCGGCACTACGGGACATGAGGACCTCCTCCTCGGTCGGGGCGGCTCTGGCTTGAGGGTGACCGCCGTGTTCTCCCAGGCTGGGCCTTCAGAGCAGGGCCGTCAGCAGGCTGCGCGCATCGTCGGGCAGGGGACCCGCATGCCACCCGAGCCGGACTGCCCCGCGGAACGCCAGTCCCAGGCGTCATATCCGGTCATGACTGGAATGATCGCGCGTGCACAACGCCGACGATAGGGACCATTGGCCCTAAAACCCGTTGGGCCGGGCCTCGGGGATCAGCCGGCTCACGCGGCGCGGACCACGTTGCGCGGCAAGTGAATGCGGCCGCGTTTCGACCTGCCGGTGGAAGAGTCCGCGAAGGATTCCACACCGTCGAGCCGGGCCCACACGCCGTTGCTCGCGACCGACCGTTTACCGCGCAAGCCGTCAGATCGACGGCTTGCGCGGGTCTGGGCGCAGATCGCCCAGTTGGACCGACTGCGGCGCCGACTTGACGTATTCGGTGACCGCTTCTGGCGGGATCAACCCGTAGCGTACTTGCAGATCGACCGGGTTCAAACCGAAGTAGGTGGCGACCCTGATCAGATTGTCAGCCGTGATGAGCCTGCCCTCACGAGCGGCCTTGTAGTAAGCCGATTTGCGGTAACCGAATGCTTCGTATACCTCGGTGGCGGCAAGCGATCTGCCTACGAGATAGGGCAAAACCACCGCCGGATCTTTGTCGCGGTCGTCCATGAATTCACACAGTACGCACTCGGTTGCCAAAGCGCGCAACGTCATCGCGCGGTGTTGGTCAGCGTCCGGGGGCTGAAAAGTCGGCGGCGCCGCCTCCTCCGCCCCCGCGCGCGCCGCTGCGCGAGGGCGCGGAAAGTTGTCTACGCGCTGCGAGTCTCGTCACGCAGTCGCCTACCATCAGCCCATGCGCGGCTCAAAAATCCTGATCACAGGTCCGACAGGTCAAATCGCCACCCCCATCGCTCGAGCGCTTGCGGCCGAGAACGAGGTATGGGGGATTGCTCGTTTCACCAATCCCGCCGCGCGGGAGGGTCTGGAGAAAGCCGGGATCCGGTGCGTGACAGTCAACCTGGCGGCGGGCCAGTTCAGCGAACTCCCAGAAGATTTCGAGTATGTTCTCAACTTGGCTGTGGCCAAGAGCGGAGATTGGGACAAGGACCTCGGGACCAACGCCGAGTCGGTCGGACTGCTCATGGCGCATTGTCGCGGCGCCAAGGCGTTCCTGCACTGTTCCTCGGCCGCCGTCTACGACCCGCCCGATGACGAACCCCGCAGCGAGCGCGCCGCCCTGGGAGACAACCACAAGCCGTTGTTTCCCACCTATTCGATCTCCAAGATCGCCGGTGAGGTAGTCGCCCGTTCCATGGCGCGCGTTCTCGGTGTGCCCACCACGATCGCCCGGCTCAACGTCCCCTACGGCGACAACGGGGGGTGGCCGTTCTACCACATGGAGATGATGCTGGCCGGGATCCCGATTCCGGTGCCGCCCGGCGGCCCGGCCCGCTACAACCCGATCCACGAAGACGACATCATCGCGACCATCCCCAAACTGCTGGAAGCTGCGTCGGTCCCAGCGACGACGGTCAACTGGTGCAGCGACCAAACCGTCAGCATTCAGGAGTGGTGCGGCTACCTCGGATCGCTCGTTGGCAGGGAACCCGTATTCGACGAGAGCGAGCAGGCGCTACGCGGCAACCCCACCGACCCCACCCGGATGCGCGAACTCGTGGGCGCGACGACCGTCGACTGGCGCGACGGGCTGCGCCGCATGGCCGCCACTTTCCATCCCGAATTGATCGGACCGTAACCGGTTGCGGCACAACGCAACTCCGGAGACCCCATGGCTACCAATAGCGCAGGGCCTGCCGGAACAGGTCCGTCAGGACCGGCTTGGTCATCTCTAGCGGCGCGTTCTGCAGCAGGCGCTGCTGCGGGTAGGCGCCCTCGGCGAGCGCCGCCACGTCGTTTTCGGTATAGCCCACCCCGCCGAGGCCGTTGGGTATTGCCACCGCCCGCATGATGCGGATGAGCTCCGTCGCGAGGACTTCGCCGGCCTCCGCCGCGGCGGCGCCGCGGGTGTCCGCGCCGAGCAGTCGGGCGGCCTCGAGGTGGCGCTCCGGACTCGCCGCCGCGATGCGCCGGAAAACCGCGGGCGCGTTGAGGATGACGGCCATGCCGTGGGGAACCAGCGGTTCGTCGGCCGGGTAGCCGGCCGGGCGGAAGTCGCGCACCAGCCCCGCCACCGCATAGGCCATGCCATGGGGGGCGTGCACGCCCGCGTTGCCGAAGGCGATGCCGGCAAGCGTTGCGGCCCAGATCATCTGCTCGCGGGCCTCGCTGTCGGAGGCGTCCCGCACCGCGCGCTCGAGGAATTGGCCCAGTATGCGCAACGCCTCGCGGCAGCCCAGATCACTCCACGGGTTGGCGCCCTGGCTCATCGGCCGCAGGCTGGGTCGTTCGGGCGCCGGCCGATGGAGATAGGGCCGAGCGGTGTAGGACTCCAGCGCGTGCGACAGCACGTCGAGGCCCGCCGCGGCAACGACCCCCGCTGGCAGGCTCGCGGTGCAGTCGGGATCGACGAGCGCCTCGGTGGGGCGCAGTGCCTGCGAGGCGATGCCCGTCTTGGCCGACAGCGCGACCAGGTCGAAGATCGCGATCCCGGTGACTTCGCTGCCGGTACCCGCCGTCGTGGGGCAGGCGATGTGGGGCCTCAGCGGGCCGGGAACGGGTTTGGCCTCGCCGACCGGCGCATTGACATAGGCCAACAGGTCGGCGGGGTGGGTGGCGTAGAGGTTGGCCGCCTTGCAGGTGTCGATGACCGACCCGCCGCCAAGAGACACGTAGCCGTCCGGGTTCGCCTCTCGGGCGAAACGCGCGGCCTCGGCGAACGATTCGTCCGTGGGCTCGACATGGACGTCGGTGTATGTCACCACGTCCAGGCCGGCCGCGACGAGCGACTCGTGCGCCCCGCCGAACGCCGGCAGTTCGGCTACGCGCGCATCGGAGAACAGGGCGACCCGCCGCAATCCCAGCGACCGGGCCCGGTCGCCCAACTCCGCCAGACAGCCGCGCCCGAAGGTGACCCGGGAGGCGTCGACGGTGAACGCACCGTCGCAGCCCTGCGCCGCGGCCGGAAATTCGCAGCATCCCACGGGGTTCTCCTCAGTCCGGTAGCGACGGCAGAGTACCTCACGAGGTCGCACGCACTCAGGCCCTGGTGAGAAGTCGGCTACCTACCCCCTACTGCGAATGTTCCCCCCTACTTCGGATGTTTTCGGGTCAAGTGTGGGTCAAGTGCATCAAGTGTGAATCCTGGGCTTCGACCGTGAATCGTGGGCGAGCAAATCGCCGCGAAAATTCCGCCCCTGTTCACACTCAAAGCCGCCGGCCCACACTCGACGCCCGTCGTGGCAGTGTCCACACTTCGGGTGGGCTGGCTAACTGGCTAACTGCAGACCAAGTCGGTGTGGGCCCAGCCGTGACCGGTGCTATCGGTCCGGGACGTCCGCGTTGATCTCAGCACGGAACCGCTGGTACCGCTCGGCGTGACCGGGCCGGCGGCGTACCGTCAACCAGCCGACCGCCAAGACGGCGAACCACAGCGGGACCCACGCCAGGGCGACGGCGGTTCCCGGGTCGATGCACAGCGTCCCGACCACGAACGCGAAAAAGGCGAGCACTGCCCAGCACATCACCGCGCCGCCGGGCATCCTGTACACCGAGTCGGCGTGCCGCCCCGCGTGCCGGCGCCGGTAGACGAGATAGCTGACGACGATCAGCGCCCACACGAACATGAACAGCAACGACGCGACGACCGTCAAGAGGGTGAACGCGCCGATCACCGAACCGCTCACGTAGAGCAGGGGAACTGCGGCCAACATCAGCGCCGCCGTAGCCAGCAGCGCGCGCGACGGCACGCCGTCTCGGCTGAGCCGGCCGAACGGCGCCGGGGCGCTTCCTTCGTCGGCCAGGCCGAAAAGCATCCGGCCCGTGGAGAACACGCCGGAATTCGCCGAAGATGCTGCCGCGGTGATCACGACGAAGTTGACGATCGACGCCGCGGTGGAAAGCCCGGCCAGTGAGAACATCATCACGAACGGCGATTCCCCGCTGGCGAAGTCCCGCCAGGGCACCACGGTGAGGATGGCCAGCAGTGCCCCGATATAGAAGATCGCCACCCGCAACGGAACAGCGTTGATCGCGCGGGGGAGGGTGCGGCGCGGGTTGACCGTCTCGGCCGCCGCGATACCGATCAGTTCGACCCCGACGAAGGCGAACGCGGCGATCTGGAATGCGCTGATCGCGCCGGTGAACCCGGTGGCGAAGAATCCGCCGTCGTTCCACAGGTTCTCGACGGTCGCACGGTGGCCTTGCGGTGAAACATAATCCGTCGCCAGCAGGACGGCTCCGGCGACGATGAAGCAGACGATCACGGCGACCTTGACCAAGGCGAACCAGAACTCGATCTCCCCGAAGTTGCGGACGCCGGACAGGTTCACCACGAGGATCAGGCCGACCGTGAGCAACGCCGGCAACCACGCCGGCAACGCTGGCCACCAGAACTGGAAGTAGCCGGTGATCGCGACCACCTCCGCGGTGCCGGTGACGACCCAGGCCAACCAGTACGACCACCCCATGAAGAAGGCCGCCGCGGGTCCGAGTAAGTCGGCAGCGAAGTCGACGAACGACTTGTAGTTCAGGTTCGACAGCAGCAGTTCGCCCATCGCGCGCAGCACGAAGAACATGAAGAACCCGACGATGCCGTACACCAGCAGCACTGCCGGTCCGGCGTGGGAGATCGTTTTCGCCGACCCCAGGAACAAGCCGGTGCCGATTGCGCCGCCGATCGCGATCAGCTGGACGTGGCGGTTGGACAGCCCACGGTGCAGGTGCGGGACGGCCGGGTCGTCGTCGGGCATTAGCGGACGGTACCGGACTGGCTACGCGCGCCCGGTGACGAGCCGGGCGAGGACCGCTCCGGCGCGGCGGCGGGATTTCCGGACCCGCGCGCCGCCGCTCGTCTTACGCTGCACCCGGGGGCCGAACGGAAGGTGGGTTCGACATGGTTTCGCGAGCCGCCGCGGCAGCCATTGCCGCCGGTGTCGCCGTCGCGGCAGTGGTCTGTTGGTCGACTGCGCCGGCGATTGCCGATCCACCGCCGACCGAGGTGATCATCACCGCAGCGGTGGGGCCCGACGGCCAGCCGCTCAACGGGTATCAGGAGACGCCGTCGCAGGGCAACGTCGCCACGGTCGACCAGTGCACCACGCCGTCGCCGTCGGCGGTGGCCGGCGACATCTATTACTGCTCGCCCAGCGCGGCCGATGCTGGCACCTGCTGGCCCGCAAAACCCGGGTCACTGCTGTGCATCGACAATCCGTGGGACATGCGCATGCACCGGGTGGGCTACGGCGGTCCGCTGCCGCCGGTGCAGCCCGTCGCGACGCCAGACCCGTTCGCCCTGGTTCTCGACGACGGCACCCGCTGCCTGTTGCGCAACGGGGGCGCGTGGGGCGGGCGGGACGACGGCTATGTCGGCGTGTACGGCTGCGGAGACCCCGGCGCCCACCTGGCGATTTTGTGGCTATCCGGCCAGGACGCCGGAACCTGCATAGATCGCTCCGCGCCGGTGTGGGTGGTCAAGGTCGGCCAGGTGGGCACTTCGAGCACTCCGTTCCCGCCGCCGCAGACCCGCGCGGTGACGACCGTATGGTTTGCCGGTAGGTGAGCGTAGGGGGTGCTGCAGCTCCCGTTGAGCCCGCGACAAGCGCCGACTGCCCGAGGCAGGGGCCCGGTAGCATCGTCTTGGGCGCCTGATCGGGTTTGCCGGCATGCCTGAAAAAGTGGGTCAATCCCCCCTGCCGCTCACTCTGACCGGAAGCGTGACATGCAACTCTTCTGCCCGCTGTGGTGCGCGTTCGCGACGCTGTTGGCCGGCCACGTGTGGTTTCTCAATCGAAGCTGAGGGAATGACAGCGTGATGAAACTGACCGAACTCGCCGAACAGGTCGCCGAATCGCTGGTTGCGGTCGTAGGTATCCGCCTGGGCACCGAGGAGCCCGCCTACACGCGCCAGGAGCTCACCGACACCGTCGAAATCCGGAACTACGGCTCGCGCATCGCCGCCCAAACGACGGTGCCGGGCGACCAGGAGCGCGCGCGTAATGTCGGTTTTCGCCGACTCGCGGGTTACATCTTCGGCGGCAACCGCGGCGGCCAGGCAATTGCGATGACGGCGCCGGTGGGTCAGCATGCGACCGCGGGTCGGCAGATCGCGATGACCGCGCCAGTAGCCCAGACGGGCGACGACGGACGTGGCTGGGTGATCCGGTTCTTCATGCCGTCGGCGTGGACCATGGACACCCTGCCCACGCCCAATGACGACCAGGTCCGCTTGGTGACCGTGCCGCCGCAGACGGTGGCTGTGCTGAAGTTCAGCGGTGACAGGAGCCCGCAGGCCGTTGCCGACCGTATCGCCGAGCTCAGAAACGTCCTGCGCAACAACGACATCGTTCCGATCGGCGGAGCCGATGCGTGGTTCTACGACCCTCCGTGGACGCTGCCGTGCCGGCGCCGCAACGAGGTGGCGATCCCTGTCGAGTCGTGATGGGACGCGACGTCGGCGCCTTCCCGGCGAAATCCGGGTCGAGCCCGGTAACGTGCGCTTCTACATTCCGTTGGTGCCGATGCTGCTGGTTCCGGTCGCGGCGACGTTGTTGCTCGCGGTCGTGTGGCACCGGTTCCGCTGTCGGTCGGGGGAGATTTGATGAGTCGCCTGGGAGACGACAAAGTGGATGCCGGGCAGTTGACCGGCGTCTCGGAAACGGCCCTGCTGACCTTGTACGGCAGGGCCTACCAGGCCGGGCGGCCGGATGCGATCCTGGATGACCCGATGGCGATCGCGCTCGTCGAATCCATCGACTTCGACTTCGAGAAGTTCCGGCGCAGAGGCCAGGAGATGGCGCTGCGGTCTCTGGCAGTGGACCGGTGCGCAATCGAATATCTCTCGGCGCGGCCCCGGGCGACGGTCGTCGCCCTCGCGGAGGGCTTTCAGACCAGCTTCTGGCGCCTGGACAGCGCGCTGCCGGACGCACGATTCCGCTGGGTTTCGGTGGACTTGCCGCCGGTCGTCGAACTGCGACAGCGCCTGTTGCCGCACTCGGAGCGCATCACGTATCTGGCGCAGTCCGCGCTGGACTACAGCTGGATGGATGAGATCGACGACGCCTACGGCGTGTTCATCACCGCCGAGGGTCTGCTGATGTACCTGCAACCGCACGAGTCGCTGGGCCTGATCGCCGAGTGCGCCAAGCGGTTTCCCGGCGGGCAGATGTTCTTCGACCTGCCGCCGACCCTGGTCAAGAAACTCGCGCCGCGGGGGATGCGGTCCTCCACGCGCTACCGGGTGCCGCCGATGCCGTTCAGCCTTTCGGTGCGTCAACTGGCGGATCTGGCCACCCGCATGTCCGGCGTCCGGGCGGTACATGATCTGCCGATGCCCGAGGGGCGGGGGTTGTTTTTCGGGAAGTTGTTCCCGGCGTTCTGGCAGTTTCCACCCTTGAAGCCGTTCCGCGGCGCCTACACGGTGCTCGAGTTCGGCTGACTCACCACACGCGTATCCAGTCGACGAGCATGTCGGCGGGATAGGTGCCCGGGCCCGGGTCGCCGCCGCCGGAACCGGCGACGGCGAGGTTGAACACTGTGAACACCGTGTAGCCGGGCGCGTTGAACGGCCAGTCCGGCAGCGAACTCGCCGGCACGTCGAAGTAGGGCTGCGCGCCGTCGACGTAGTCCTTCCAGAACCGGATGCCGGCCTCGTCCCATTGGGTCCGCCACGTGTGCCAGGCGCTGTCGACGGCGATGCTGTGGGTCTTCCACTCGCCACCGTTGGCTTTCGCGTGCACCGTCGTGGCCGGGGGCCAGTTGCCGTTCCCGTACCACTCCATGACGTCGATCTCGCCTTCGTCCTGATTGCCCAGCCAGTAGGCGGGCCAGGCGCCCGGCGTCAGGCAGCTCAGTTTGATCCGCGCTTCCCAGGTGTGGCCGACGCCGCCCCGCCACAGGCTTTGCACCTTGCCGCTGTAGTACGTCGCGCCGTCTTTGGCGGCACGCAGGACCAGATTGGACTTGCCGTCGACGACGACGTTCTGCCGGTTGTCGCGGTACTGGCCGATGTTCTCGGGGCGCTCCCAGTAGGTCGGATCCTTGATGGTTTCGCGGGCACGCGCCACCGCCCACTTGGATGAATCGGGCGCCGATCCCGCCGGCCCGTCGAATTCGTCCTGGAAGACGTAGCTCCCGGACTGCCCGTGGGGCGCAGCCGGCGGCGGGAGGGGGCCTACCCCAGGGCCCCCGCGCAACCGGTCCGCGCGGGCCTCGGGATCGGGCAGCGCGGCGGCCAGCACGCCGATCCCGGTCGTCAGCATCATGCGGCGGCGGTCCATCTCCGGCATAAGCAAGCGACGATAACAGCCCGAATGGACCCCGGCCGTGCCGGCCAAGCCGCGATTGTGTCAGTGGTCGCCGTTATGTTCCTGATCGGTGGCCGAACCGACAATCGGCGGCCGCAGATACCGATTGTCGGCGAATTCATGGCAACTTCTCATGCGGAGGGGTGGTTTGGTCTCAGGGTTGGCCGGGCATCCTGAAATCACGAAACAATAACCACACCTGCCCCACATCCCACAAGCCGAGTCGAATCGCTGAGGAAGGAGATTGACAATCGTGGCGAACGCATCAGAGGCGACGGTTATCTTCCTTGACTCCCACCCGGTGTGGATCGAGGCTCAGCGACATGCGCGCGAGCGTGATGAGGCGTTGCTGCGCCATCCCGCCGCGCGGCTCCGACGAGGCGGCACCGCTTGGGGCAGCACGCGGGGACTTGGCAGTTTCGGCGGCTATTCCAGCTCCGATACACCGGCCTGAACCCGACCCTGAACCCGACGACGTCGCGGCCCGGATGTGGCGGCGCCGATGTCGAGCACACCGCCGCCCGCCGGGTCGGCAACCTCCACGACCGGGTCATCGCAGTCGTCGAATTCCAGCCGTAATGCCCGCGACATGATCGCATGCATCACGTACATGGTGGTGGTGTAGGTGAATTCGAGGATCTCGGTGTCGGTGAACACCTCACGCAGTTGCTCGAACAGTTGCTCGGGAACTCGCCCCTGTTGTCCGGCAAGACAATCCGTGTAGGCGAGCAACAGCCGTTCGGTGGGTTCGAAACAGTCGGCGGTCTGCCAGGAGGGTATGGCCGCGATCTTCTCCTCGGACAGCCCCGCCGCCCGGCAGGCCTTGCAGTGCTGAGAGAAGACGAACTGGCTGCCGACCACCCAGCCGGCCCGTATCTGGCCCAGTTCGCGGTGATCCGGCCGGATGCTCACTTCCTCGCGGTAGAGGCGAAACCCGCGCACGGCATGGCGTAGGGCGGCGGGGGACTGGGCGAACACGGTCCACCAGTTGCCGGTGGTCCCGCCGACGGTCCCGGGTTCGGTCACCGGGTCGCGGTCGCCGAACATGGCGTCGTACATCGTGAGGGTGAAGTCGTCGCGGACCTCAGCGCGGGCGATGGGTTCCAGGCGTGGCATAGGTGGCATTCAAGCACCTGGCGCACACCCGGGGACAGCTCAACCGATGAGAATGTGCGGCAGGTCTGGTTTCGGTCCTGCTCGGCGGATCACACAGCCCTGTAGATGCGAGCTCTGCGCGGCGGCAGGCCCATCGATCCCGATCTGGAGGAACACCGAAGACCGTCTGTTGACGTGACGCCGCGCCGCGATTCTCATCCGCAGACCCGGACAAGGTCCATCCGATAGGGGGCATTTGACCCTACCTGGGGCTATGGGGACCGGTGCAACCATGAACTCGACGTGTGACGGACCATGAGGGAGACCGGGTTGACACAGGCCGAAGACAAACTGGCCGAGTTGCCGCTGCCGCAGTTGCTCGCCGAACTGGACAGCTCCGCAGCGGGTTTGACGACAGCCCAGGCCCGGCAAAGACTGGAGCGCTACGGGCCCAACGAGATCGGCGAACGGCATCGCAATCCGGTGCTGGAGTTTCTGGGCTATTTTTGGGCGCCGATCCCCTGGATGATCGAGGTCGCGCTGGTGTTGTCGGTGGCCGCCCAACACTGGACCGACGCGGTGATCATCGGGGTGCTGCTGGCGATGAACGGCCTGGTGGCGTATTTCGAGGAACACCAGGCGTCCAACGCGATCGCCGCGCTCAAGCAGCGACTGACATCGTCGGCGCGGGTATTGCGTGACGGCGCATGGGCGACGGTTGCGGTGCGCGAACTGGTTCCCGGCGACGTCACACGGGTGCGCCTCGGCGATGTGATGCCCGCCGACCTGAGGATTCTCGACGACGTTACCCTCGAGGTGGACCAGTCGGCACTGACCGGCGAGTCGCTGGCCGTGAGCCGCGGACGGGGCGACGCCTTGTTCTCCGGATCGGTGGTGGTGCGCGGCGAGGCCGATGCGCTGGTATGCGCCACCGGGGTCTCGTCGTACATGGGCAAGACCACCGCCCTGGTGCAAGCCGCGGGTACGGTCAGCCACTTCCAGCGCGCGGTGCTGCGAATCGCCAACTATCTGATCGTGATCGCGCTCACCCTGGTTACGTTGACGGTGGCGGTCTCGCTGATCCGGGGCAATCCCGTGCTGGAGACGCTGGAGTTCGCGCTGGTGGTCACCATCGCCTCGATTCCGGTGGCGCTGCCAGCGGTGCTGTCGGTGACGATGGCCATCGGCGCCCGTCAGCTGGCACGCCACGAGGCCGTGGTGAGTCATCTGCCCGCGGTCGAGGAACTCGGCGGCATCGACCTGTTGTGCTCGGACAAGACCGGCACATTGACCCAGAACCGTCTCGCGCTCGCCGCCCGCTGGACCGTCGCGGCCGTCGGCGAGGACGAACTGCTCACCGCCGCCGCGCTGGCCTCGCGCGTCGAAGACAACGACGTCATCGACCTGGCCGTGATGGCCGCCGCGGTGCCGCCACCCGTGGCCCGGGTGGACAAGTTC
>NZ_JBMIOP010000105.1:0-9125 GCF_049197365.1 Mycobacterium sp. THU-M104 | reverse complement strand
CGTCGCCCGCGCCGAGCCGGTCCACCATTGCGGCCAGGTCTTTGACACGGTGCTGGCCGTCCGCGTCGAACGTCGCGAAAAGCCGCGCCCCGGGCTGCTTTCGGGCGTACTCGACGCCGGTCTGGATCGCGGCGCCCTGACCCAGGTTGACCGGATGGCGCACCAGGTGGGCCCCGGCCCGCAGCGCGATGTCGCCGGTCCCGTCGGTGCTGCCGTCGTCGACGCAGACGACGTGGTCGAATACCGCACGGACGTCGGCGATCACCTCACCGATGACGGCGGCCTCGTTGAAGGCGGGGATGACGATCCAGGCGTCGGGATAGTGCTTTTCGATCCCCATAACCTACACCCAGGACACCGTTGCGCCGGGGAAGCGCCCCGCACGCGAGAGTGCCACGACATGCACAGCGATCCCTACCAGCGGACCACACAGCAGGCCGATCACGGTACGGGCCGGCAGCGGCAGCGGCACCATCAGCAGCAGTCCCGACGCCGCCGTCGCGACGACCCAGCCGAGCGAATATGCCTGGTGCAGCGCGGCCGCGACCGCGGCGGCACCCGTCAGCGTCAGCATCGCGATGGCCACCGCGGCGGCGGTCAGCCAGGCCAGCAGCGCGCCGCTCGCCTGGTACTGCGCCCCGAACCCGACGCGCAGCAACCACGGCCCCACCACGCCCGCCGCCAGAACTCCGAGGACCCCGATGCCGCCGATCGCCCCCGCCGGTGCGAGCAGTGCCCGCAGTCGGTCGTTGCGCTCGTCGACGAAATGCGCGATCAGGTTGCCCTGCATCGCGGTCAGCGGCACCAGCAGCGGCGCGCGGGTCAACGTCACCGCCAGGATGATCACGCCGCCCTGTGCCCCCAGTTCGGCGCTGGTCAGCTTCAGCAGCACAGGGAACCCCATCACCAGGATCGCGCTCGCCCCGGCCGCGGTGATCGAATGGGTGGCGCCCCGCAGGAAGGTCGCCGCGCCGCCGGGTGTCCGCGCGCGGGCCGCGAGCCGAGCCGCCGGCGAGGCCACCAGCATGATCAGCCACGCCACCGCGCCGGCCACGGTCGCCCACAGGAACCCGGCGAGTCCCCAGCCGAGCGTGAACGTGGCGGCGGCGACCGACACCCGGATCACCGCATCGGTGACCATCAGCGCCCCGTACTGCGTCCATTGGTCGGTGCCGGCCAGCATGCCCAGCAGCGTGGCGTGCAGACAGAACCCGGCCAGCCCGACGCCGAGCAGCGCGACCGACAACCAGCGCTCGGCCACGAACACCCGGGGGCTCCACAATGGCGAGCTCCCGGCGATCACGACCGCCGCGGCCACCCCGACCAGCGCGGCAATCCGCAAGGGATGGGTGCGGGTCCCGTTCGGGCCGGGCGGGGTGTCGGAGCCGGCGAAGTGGCGGTTCGCGCGGACCTCCCGCGTGGTCTCCTGCAACAGCCCGTTGGTCGCGCCGGTGACCAGTCCGAACGCGCCCCAGAACACCCCGAACACCGAGAACCCGCCGGGGGCCAGGTCACGGGCGGCCAGATAGATGATCGCGTAGCCGCACAGGGCGGTCAGCGCGGTCGCAGCGCCGACGCGGGCCACGCTGCCGCGAGCGACCGGGCCGCTGGTGGCTCCGACTTCGGTCACCGGGACGACACCCCTGGCCGGCCGACCCGATGCAACGACACAGTCTGAAGATAGTGTGTCGCCGTCGGCGCGCGGCGACGGCGATCGGTTTCGCTAGTGTTGGCGGCTGTCGGGAAGGATTCATGGCCTCGTTCCGCACCTTCGGGGTCTCGCTGTTGCTCACCGCGGTAGCCCTTGCACTCGGATACGCCCACGGCGGCACCAAGGACCTGTTCTTGCTGCTGGCGTTGGCGGTGCTCGAGGTTTCGCTGTCCTTCGACAACGCGATCATCAACGCCGCGCTTCTGAAGCGGATGAGCGCGCGGTGGCAGCGGATGTTCCTGACGGTCGGCATCCTGGTCGCGGTGTTCGGGATGCGGCTGCTGTTCCCGCTGGTCATCGTCTGGGCGAGCGCCGGCATCGACCCGGTGCGCGCGATGGAGCTGGCGCTGCATCCGCCGGCGAACGGCGCCCTGGTGTTCCCGGACGGCTCCCCGAGCTACGAGAAGCTGATCATCGCCGCGCACCCCCAGATCTCCGCGTTCGGTGGGATCTTCCTGTTGATGCTGTTTTTGGACTTCGTCTTCCACGACCGAGAAATCAAGTGGCTCAAATGGATTGAGGTCCCCTTCGCCCGTGTGGGGCGGCTCGGCCAGGTTTCGGTGGTCGTGGCCGGGACCGCGCTGATCCTGGCCGGCACCCGGTTGACGCACTCCAGCGATGAACGTGCGACGGTGTTGACCGCCGGAGTGCTGGGCCTGGTCACGTACCTGGTGGTCAACGGGCTCAGCCGTGCGTTCCGGCCGTCCGATGCGGAGACGGCGCCGACCCTCAGCGCGGCGGTCGGCGGGGCCGGTCTGATGCTGTTCCTCTACCTCGAGGTTCTCGACGCCGCCTTCTCGTTCGACGGGGTCACCGGCGCCTTCGCGATCACCTCGGATCCGATCGTCATCGTCCTGGGTCTGGGAGTGGTGGGCTCGATGTTCGTGCGCTCCATCACCATCTATCTGGTCCACCAGGAAGCGCTGGAACGCTACGTCTATCTCGAACACGGCGCGCACTGGGCGATCGGCGTGCTGGCCGTGATCATGCTGGTCTCGATCGAACCCCGCTATCAGCTACCAGAAATATTCACCGCGTCGGTCGGTGTGCTCGTCGTGGGGGCGGCGTGGACCTGGAGCGTGCTGCGCAACCGCCGCGACTCCAGGTCCGCCGCCTGACTTCCTCCCGCGGTGTCAGTGCCCCTGGGCCTTGAACCGCTCGATCGAGCGCTGGATCTCGGCCTCCGCGTCGGCGCGGCCGACGAAGTCGGCCGCCTTGACGAACTTGCCCGGCTCCAAGTCCTTGTAGTGCACGAAGAAGTGCTTGATCGCGTCCAGTTCGAACTCCGGCACGTCGCCGATGTCCTGGAACTGGTCCCAGCGGTGGTCGCCAGCTGGCACGCACAGAACCTTGTCGTCGCCGCCCTTCTCGTCGGTCATCCGGAACATTCCCACCGGACGTGCCTCCACGATCACACCGGGGAACACCGACTGCGGCAACAGGACCATCGCGTCCAGCGGGTCGCCGTCCTCGCCGAGGGTGTCGTCGATGAAGCCGTAATCGGTCGGGTAGCCCATCGAGGTGTAGAGGTAACGGTCCAGCTTCAGCCGCCCCGTCTCGTGGTCGACCTCGTACTTGTTGCGTTGTCCCTTCGGGATTTCGATCGTCACATTGAATTCCACCGTGCTTTGGCTCCTTTGTCTCGTTGTGCTTTGTCTGGTTCCGCCCTGTTACGCATCCACCCTATTCGATGCGTTGGCCGACCCGTTCGGCACAATGGGGTCAGACAATCAGGAGAGTGATGGGCCCTACTCGCTGGCAAAAATCGACCCACGTGTTGATCGGGTTGGCCGTGCTGGTGTTCGTGGCCGCCGTGGTCGGGGCAGCAACGTTCCTCACCAGCAGCGGGCACCGTGCCGGCGGCGCACGGGCCACCGTCGCGCCGCCGCGACCGCCGACGGTGACGCCGGGGCTGATGCCGGTCGGCGACACCGCCGAGATGCCCAGCGCCGCGGGCATGGCGGCGGCATTGACGGCCCTGGCCGGCGATCCCAACCTCGGCAGGCTGGGTGGGCGCGTCACCGATGCCTTGACCGGCACGGAGCTCTGGCAGGTGGCCGATGACCTGCCGCTGGTGCCTGCCTCGACCAACAAGATCCTGACCGCGGCCGCGGCGCTGCTGACGCTGGACCGGCAGGCCCGGATCGACACGCGGGTGGTGGCCGGTGGCCAGAACGCGCAGGGGCCGGTCGTGCTGGTCGGTGCCGGGGACCCGCTGCTGTCGGCGGCGCCGCCGGACGTGGAGACCTGGTACAAGGACTCGGCACGCATCAGCGACCTCGCCGAACAGATCCGTCGTGGCGGCGTGACACCGACCACGGTGCAGGTGGACACCTCGGCCTACAGCGGCCCGACGCTGGCGCAGGGCTGGGACCCGGCCGACGTCGACAACGGCGACATCGCGCCGATCGAGCCGGTGATGATCGACGCCGGGCGCATCCAGCCCACCACGGTGAACTCGAGACGGTCGCGCACACCGGCTCTCGACGCCGGTCGGGAACTGGCCAAGGCCCTGGGCCTCGATCCCGGTGCCGTGACGATCGCCACGGCACCGTCGGGGGCGCGGCAGTTGGCCGTCGTGCAGTCGGCACCGCTGATCGAGCGGCTCTCGCAGATGATGGAGCACTCCGACAACGTCCTGGCCGAATGCATCGGGCGCGAGGTGGCAGGCGCCATCAACCGGCCGCGCAGCTTCGCCGGAGCTGTCGACGCGGTGACCAACCGCCTCAGCGGCGCGCACGTCGACACCGCCGGCGCCACGCTGCTGGATTCCAGTGGGCTCTCGGTCGAGGACCGCTTGACGGCCAAGACGCTCGACGGCACGGTGCAGGCGGCCGCGGGGCCGGACCAGCCCGGGCTGCGGGCGCTGCTGGATCTGCTGCCGGTCGCCGCCGGCAGCGGGACGCTGGGCGATCGTTTTCTCGACTCGGCGAGCAACCAGGGCCCCGCCGGCTGGCTGCGCGCCAAAACCGGCTCGCTGACCGGCGTCAACTCGCTGGCCGGGGTGGTCACCGACCGCAGCGGACGAGTCCTCACCTTCGCGTTCCTGTCCAACGATGCGGGCCTCAACGGCCGCAACGCGATGGACGCGCTGGCGGCCAAGCTGTGGTTCTGCGGATGCGCGACGTGACCGCGGGGCCCGACCTGACGCTGGGGACGGCCGTCGACTGGGGTTTTGCGGCCACCGTCGGGCAGCGGCTGGCGCGGCCGGGCCCGCCGTTCAGCGAGTACACCCGCCGCCAGGTGGTCGATGAGCTGACGGGCGCGGCCGCCAAAGCCGAACCGCCGGTGCGCGACGTCACGGGCCTGGCCACCAACGGATCGGTGCCGGCAGCCCGCATCGTCGACCGCCCGGCGTGGGTTCGGGCCGCGGCCGAGTCGATGCGGGTGATGACCAACGGGACGGAAAAGCCGCGGGGTTTTCTCACCGGCCGCGTCACCGGTGCGCAGACGGGCGCGGTGCTCGCGTTCGTCTCCTCGGGAATCCTCGGGCAGTACGATCCGTTCGCGGCAGCCAAGGAGGGCTGCCTGCTGCTCGTCTATCCGAACGTGATCGCCGTCGAGCGGCAGCTGCGAATCGACCCTTCGGACTTCCGGCTGTGGGTTTGCCTGCACGAGGTGACTCATCGCGTGCAGTTCACGGCCAACCCCTGGCTGGCCGATTACATGTCCGGGGCTCTCGGGCAGCTGACCCAGGGCGCCGGCGACGACATCGGGCAGCTCACCGCCCGGCTGGCCGACTACGTGCGCAGCCGCGGTGCGGGCGCCGATGCCGGATCGTCGGGGATTCTGGGCCTGGTGCGGGCCGTGCAGTCCGAGCCGCAACGCGAGGCCTTGGATCAGTTGCTGGTGCTGGGGACGCTGCTGGAGGGCCATGCCGACCATGTGATGGACGCCGTCGGGCCGGTGGTGGTCCCGTCGGTGGCGACCATCCGCCGCCGCTTCGACGAGCGCCGCCACCGCAGGCAGCCGCCGCTGCAGCGGGTGCTGCGCGCCCTGCTGGGGCTTGACGCCAAACTCAGTCAGTACACCCGCGGCAAGGTGTTCGTGGACCATGTGGTGGGTCGGGTCGGAATGCGGCGGTTCAACACCGTGTGGTCAGGGCCCGACACGTTGCCGCTGCCGGCTGAGATCGACGAGCCTCGGCGATGGATCGACAGGGTCCTGTAGCGCAGCTGCGCGCCGCCGTCGAGGCGTTCGCCGTCGCCTACCTGCCCAGCGAGCCCCCCGGCGGCGGGCGTTGGTGTGTGGCGCTGTCCGGTGGCCCGGACTCGCTGGCGCTCACCGCCATCGCCGCGCAGCTGCGGCCCACCACCGCGCTGATCGTGGACCACGGCCTTCAGCCCGGCTCGGCAGACGTCGCGCAAACCGCCCGCAAACAAGCGATCGCATTGGGATGTGTTGATGCACAGGTTCTTTGCGTCCAGGTTCGCGCGCCGTTCGGCCCCCAGGGCGGTCTCGAGGCGGCCGCGCGTGCCACGCGCTACGCGGCGCTGGGCGCCCACCGCGACGGTCCGGTGCTGCTGGGTCACACGCTCGACGACCAGGCCGAGACGGTGTTGTTGGGGCTGGGCCGCGGCTCCGGGGGGCGTTCGCTGGCCGGGATGCGCCCGCACGACCCGCCGTGGTGCCGGCCGCTGCTGGGGGTGCGCCGCAGCCTGACCCACGCCGCGTGCCGCGAGCTGGATCTGTCGGCCTGGCAGGATCCGCACAACGCCGACCGCCGTTTCACCCGGACCCGGCTGCGCCTGGACGTGCTGCCGCTGCTCGAGGACGCGCTGGGCGGCGGGGTGGCCGAGGCGCTGGCCCGCACCGCGACGGCGCTGCGGGAGGACACCGAGTTGATCGACTCGCTCGCCGCGCAGGCGATGCCCGAGGTGCGCACAGGCGCGGACCTCGACGCCCGTGCGTTGGCCGGTTTGCCCGCCCCGGTCCGGCGGCGGGTGATCCGCGGCTGGCTGCTGGACGGCGGGGCGATCGGTCTGCGCGACAAGCAGATTCGAGGCATCGACACTCTGGTCACCGGGTGGCGTGGGCAGGGCGGGGTGGCGGTCGGGTCGGCCCTGCGTGGTCAGCGGCTGATCGCGGGGCGGCGCGGCGCTGTCCTGGCCATGTGGCGCGAGCCGGTGCACCAGCCGTTTCGGTGACCGCGATATCTGAGCCGCCGTTGGTTATTCGCGCTCCGGCATGGCACGCTGTGCTCGTGGCGCAGACCTCCTCGGCGATCACCCCGGCCCAGCCAACGGAGCTCTACCCCGGGGATATCACGTCGGTGCTGCTCACCGCGGAGCAGATTCAGGCCCGGGTGGCCGACCTCGGCGAGGAAATCGGCACGCACTACCGCGAGCTGGTCGCCGAGGCCGGGCAGGACCTGCTGCTGATCACCGTGCTCAAGGGTGCTGTGATGTTCGTCACCGACCTGGCGCGCGCCATCCCGGTTCCGACGCAGTTCGAGTTCATGGCGGTCAGCTCCTACGGGTCCTCGACATCGTCGTCGGGTGTGGTGCGGATCCTGAAGGATCTGGACCGCGACATCCAGGGCCGGGACGTGCTGATCGTCGAGGATGTCGTCGACTCCGGCCTCACGCTGTCCTGGCTGCTGCGCAACCTGAGCAGCCGGCATCCGCGGTCGCTGCGGGTGTGCACGCTGCTGCGCAAGCCCGATGCGCGGGGCGCCAACGTCGAGATCGCTTACGTGGGCTTCGACATCCCCAACGACTTCGTCGTGGGTTACGGCCTGGACTATGACGAGCGCTACCGCGACCTGTCGTACATCGGCATGCTGGACCCGCGGGTCTACCAGCAGTAGCCCGGCCGCAGTCCAGCCTCCACACCGCGGCCACCGAGAGGCTCACCGTCTGGCTGGCCGGGTTCCAGCGGAACGGCGGCCGGCATGGCCTTCTGGGCGCCGGGCGCGGCCCTCGGCTCGGCGCTGTCCGTGGATTCGCAGACGGTGGTGCTGACGTCCTTGCGCTCGATCCGGGCTCCGGCGAGCGCGCCGGGGACCGCCTGCTGGCGGTCGTTGGTCTGATCCATCGCCGCGGTGACGTCGGGTGCGGTGAACTCGATGCCGACCTGGACGGTCAACGTGTCCGGGACGCCCTGGACGTGCCCCGAACCGACCACGGTCCCCTGGCGGGCGCGCGCCCCCGGCTTGGATGGGGTGGTGGGAGTCGCACGCCGACACCGTGGCGATGGCAGCGCCGGCGGCATCATGACAGCTACCACTCAGCTGTCTGGTGCTATCTGGTCGTAGGCGTCGACTCGCCATGTCCCATCCACCAGACTCAGCTGATTCCAGCATGCCGTGCGCTGCTGGACCCGACCGAGCGACGGATCCAATTGCTCTAACAAGGTCTGGTTGAACGCGTCATGAGAAACCAGGATGATGGGACCGGGCGCGCGTTCGGCGACGAGTTCGAAAAACGCCCGCTTCGCGCGTTCTGCCAGGGCAGTACGTGGCTCGACTCCTGGAGCGGAATCTACGCTTCCATATTGCTTTTCGACTTCGGCTCGGGGATGTCCGGTCATCGGCCCGTAGTCACGGTCGTTCAGACGCAAGTCGACGCTCACCGGGATGCCGGCGGCTCGGCCAATGGCCTCCGCAGTCGAGACCGCCCGCTGCAGAGGACTGGACACCACCGCCGTCGCACCTTTGGTTGCGAGCACTTTGGCCAGCCGCTCTACCTCGGCAAGGCCGACTTCGTCCAGCGGAGGATCGCTCAATCCGCGCAGCCGGCCCTCGGCATTGAACGCCGTACGGCCATGACGCGCCAGGTAAACTCGCGACATTTCTTCAGTCATTTCTCTCCTTTGCCCGGGTTTGTCGGGGTCCTGAAATGCGTTTTCGGCAACTCATCCGGAACTGGGACGGCGGAAGACGAGGACGGGACACGCGGCGTGTTGGACGCAGTGCTGGCTGACCGAACCCAGCAGCATTCCGGCGAATCCGCCCCGGCCCCGGCTGCCTACGACAAGCAGGTCTGCTGATCGCGAGGCCTCGGTGAGAACATCCGCTGGCTGTCCCTTGACCACGCGAAGATTCACCGGAACCGACGGTGGTTCGCCCAAGACCTCGGCGACTACTTTCTCCAACGTCTTACGCGCATCCGCGGTCGCGTCGTCGTCGGTGTAGTCGACATAAAATCCGTAGGAGGATGGCGTTTGCCATGTGATCACGGCCTGCAACTCACCGGCACTGAGGCGGGCCTGGTTGGCTGCCCAACGCAGCGCGTCCGCACTGGCTTCCGAGCCGTCTATCCCGACCACGATAACTGGGTGCGCTTCGGTCATCTCCGGGCTCCGGTGCTGTCAAGTTCCTGCAGGAAGCGTTCTGTGACCTCTGGTCCGGTGGAATGCAGCTGGATGGAAAGCTGCAGGAGTTTGTCTTTTGCTTGCTTGGGCAGTAGTTCGA
>NZ_JBMIOP010000088.1:0-29821 GCF_049197365.1 Mycobacterium sp. THU-M104 | reverse complement strand
CGCGGCCCGCAATGGCGTGCTGCCCGCGATCACCGAGCACGGCGCCCACCTGCTGGCCCAATGCCGGGTGCTGCGCCTGGAAGCCGACCACACCCACGTCCAGCACGCGATCGCCCAACACCACTCCGACATGCTGACCCTCAAAGCCAAGGTCGTGGTGCTGGCCGCCGGCGCACTGGCCACCCCACTGCTACTGCTCGAGTCCCGCTCCGGGCAGTGGCCCAACGGACTGGCCAACGGCTCCGACTGGGTCGGGCGCAACCTGATGCGCCACCTACTGGACACGATCGAGGTCTGGCCGCACCCGAGCCACAAGACCAGCGCCGCGAACAAGGAGATCGGGCTCAACGACTTCTACTTCTGGGAAGGCCAAAAACACGGCACCGTGCAGTCATTCGGCGCAATCCCACCCATGCAGTGGCTGACCAACCGCCCCGACTGGCGGGGCAAAGCGCTGCGTGCGATGAGCCCGGCGCTGCGCCAGGTCTACGAGCGGTTGTTCACCGGCGGACTTGTGCTGGCCGCGATGACAGAAGACCTGCCCTATCTGGAGAACCGCGTCCTGCCCTACGACCGGCCCAGCCTGGACGGCCGCCAGCGGCTGCGCATTCAGTACCGTTTGCACCGCAGTGAGATTGAGCGCCGCGCGACGTTTTTGCGCCAAGTGAACGCGGTGTTGCAGCCGTTTCGCCACAAGTCCGTGGGGAGCGGCGAAGCCAACGCGAACCTGGGCCACGTCTGCGGGACGTGTCGTTTCGGCACGGATCCCAAGACCAGCGTGCTCGACCCACACAACCGGGCGCACGAAGTGGGCAACCTTTATGTGGTGGACACCTCATTCTTCCCTTCCAGCGCCGGGCTGAACCCCAGCTTGACTGTCGCGGCCAACGCCCTGCGGGTGGCGGCGCACGTCGACCAGGCGCACTTCTCCAGCTGACCACGTCCGCCGCCCGCATCGAGAATCAGGCGGGGACCTCGGACACCGCGCCGCTGGACCTGAGCCGTATAGTTTCTCACCTGACGCGAAAGTTACGACGCGACGGGGAGACCGAATGCCTGCAGGGCACATGTTGCCGACGCGGTTCAGGCCTGCGCCGCAGGCCGAGAGAACCACGAACGCAGTCATCGCTCGACCAGACACATGGCGGGCCGCTCCCGCCGCGGCCACAGCATGAGTTCTGACGCAGAGCCGATGGATCGGCGTGCGAGTTCGCTCGTGTGCGACGCGGACCGTCCCGTCGAAACCCCATCGAACGAATCCAGTACCCGACGCCGACTCGTCTACGCGATCGTCGGCCTGCTGCTGCTGATGTATATGGCGTCATGGGTTTTCTTCGCGAGTACCTACGAACCTAATTTGCAGTTTTTCGCGTACTACGCGGTCGATTACAGCCAAGGCTTTGTCAGGCGGGGGCTCGGCGGCGCGATCCTGGACCCTTTTCCCGCTGACCTGTACTTCACCGGCCTGTTGATTTTTCGCTGGCTCGTGCCGGCGCTCTTCGGAGTCGGCATCGCGGCGGTGGCGTGGACGGCGGCTGTCCGATTCGGCCGCTCGGAACGCCGGCTGATGCTGGCCCTGCTCACCCCGGTGCTGCCGTTGGGCTTTGTGCACGCCGTCATGTTGCCAACGCCCGACCTTGTCGGGGAGGCCGCGCTGGCAGTGTTCGCGGTGGTGCTCGCTTCGGCGCGAAGAGACCGAACGCTACCGGTTGCGAGCGGCGTCTATGGCGTGACGATTGCGGTCCTGACCCTGCTCCACGAGGCGGTTCCGTTTCTGCAGGCGCTCGGCGCGGTCCTGGCAATCGTGGTTCTGGTGCACGGTTCCGCCACAATCCAGCGTCGCAGCGCACTACTCGCCGTGGCCCCAGGTTTGATCGTCGCGCTGACGATCGCGCTGCTGCGACGACGCGATGTATCGCCGCAGTGTGCTCGATTGCCGCACCGGGCCGTGCGCTGGGCACCCGGTCCGACACCGAGCGGCGAACACGCCTACGTCGACTATCACGACTGGACTTGCCGCTTCATCACCGTCACAACAAGAAAGACACCCCTCATAGGACCCGACCAGATCGGTTGGGGCCCTTTGATCATGTCGACTCTGGCCGGGATGGTCATCCTCACCCTGACGATGCTGGCCATCGGGGGCTTTTCCGGCGTGCCATTCGCGCGAGTTCGCCACACCATGCAGGGACGGCTTTCGTGGGTCATTCTGGCGGCACTGTTGTTGCTACCGGTGTTTGCGACCTCCGCCGATTGGACCCGGTGGTGGATCGCGATCTCTTTCGATGTGGGCATCGTCTACCTGCTCTTCGCGAGCCGTCAACCCGAATCCGCCCGACCGGCCACCCGAGGCACCCGGATCTGGTTCGCCGTCGCGATCGTCTTCTTCGCCCTGTCCCCGATCCCCGCTGCGATCAACACCGAACAGTCAGTGCGTGGCCTGGTAACCCGCTGCGACCAACTGGCGAATGACCCGATGTGGGTCGGAATCTGCCCCTGATCGTGTCAGTGGCCGGCTTGCGCGGCGGCACGGTAGCCGCGCACGGCCAGTGGCCCGAGCAGTGCAGCCAGACCAAGAGTCCATGTAACGGTCAGCAGGAGCGGCCACAGCACGGGGCCGCCTTCGGCAAAGGCACGCATGGCCTCGATCGGCCCCCACATCGGCTGAAGCTGGACACTGAGCCGCACCGACGACGGCAGCGCTTGAGCGGGAACCACACCAGAGCTGGCGAACACCAAACCGGTGGCCGGCACCCCCAGCCAGCTGAGCACGGCGCCGGTCTTGGCGCGCACGGCGACCGCTATCACCGCCGTCGAGAAGACCACGATCACCGGCACCGGCACCAATACGAACGGGATCACCGCGAGCCAACCGCCTTTGAAGCGCAGCCCGAGTCCGACACCGACCGCGGTGATCAGCGCGGAACTCATCAACGTGCGCGCCGCCTCGGCGACTAGTCGACCGGTCAGGGCGCTGGCCCGGTGTACGGGAAACACCCACAGTCTGCCGATCAGACCCCCGTCGCGCTCGAGGGTCATGCTGCGGCCGGCGGCAACCGCGCCTAACATCGCACCGACCAGGGCGCACATCGGCACCAAGCTGTAAAGACTGTCTGTGCCGGTGATTCTGAGTAGCGACTTGCCCAACAACAATTTGAAGGTGACCAGCAGAAAGGTCGGGTACACCAGACCCTCGATCAGCATCGACGGCTGGTGCCGCCACCGGGTGAGCAGCTGGCTCGTGAACACCAGACTCTCGGCGGCCAGTGAGCTCCGCGGCGGCACCTCCTCGCTCATTGCAGCCGCCTCTGTGCCCGCACCGCAAGTGCGCCGAACAGCACCAGCAGACCAACGCACCACGCCACACTGGCCGCCAGATTGTTGACCACGACATGGCCGGTGGCGAACCCCCGCAGGGTTTCGGTGACCTGCGAAACAGGTTGATAGCGCACGAACGGATGCAGCCAATCCGGAAAGGCGTCGGCCGGCGCCATCCCGGTCGACAGCATGAACAGCAGCAATTGGGGAACCAGGAGCATGTGAGCGAGCAACCCGCCCCTGATCCCACGTTTCGTGGCTGCCGCACGAACCCCGGCAGTGTCGGCGGCCAGCGACAACGCCAGCGTCAACACCAGCGAAAGAGCGACGAAAGCCGCCACATAAATGAAACCGCCGAACATCCGGAAGCCGAACACGTATCCGACGGCGATCGTCGCGAGCAGACCGAGGATGCCACGGAAGAGGCAGTACAACATTCGAGCCGTCACCGGTGCCAGGGTGGCTATGGGAAGTGTCCGGAGCCGATCGGCGAAGTCGCTCAACTCGTCTCGGGCAGCCCTGTCGACGGTTGTCAGCCCACCGAGGAAGATCACCTGGATCAGGATGGCCGGTAGGACGTACTCGGGGTAGCTCATGCCACCGGTGTCGATCACTTTGCCCAGAGCGAGGTTGAAGAATACGAAGTTGGCGACGGGCGCCAAAACCGCGAACGGCAGGTCGTCGCGCATCGTGGCGAGTACAACGCGCTCGGTCAGAGCAGCAATCGCGGTCACGTGGTGACGCTCTCCGTCAGGTGGATGAACGCTTCGTCCAAGGACGGCTTGCGCAGCGCTATGTCGAGCAGCTCCACGCCGAGCCGGTCCACCCGCCGAAACACCTCCCCGAGCATCGCAACACCGTCGGGCGCGCGCACCGACACGGTGTTCGCCTCGTAGTCGGCTTCGGCGCCGTCGAGATCGGCGACTGCAGAGAAGATCGTGGAGAGGTCGCCGGGATTGACAGGACTCACCGTGCAATAGCCCAGTCCGACGCGGCGCTTGAGGTCTTCGGCGGTCCCGTTGGCGACAATACGACCTTTGTTCAGGACGACGATCGAATCGCTGAGCACGTCGGCTTCTTCGAGATACTGGGTCGTGAGCAAGATGGTGACACCCTGGGCCGACAAGGACGACACCAAGCCCCACACATCCCGGCGACTACGCGGGTCCAACCCGGTTGTCGGCTCGTCGAGAAAGAGCACCTCGGGCGTAACCATCAATCCGGCGGCGATATCGATACGGCGCCGCATGCCACCCGAATAGGTTCGCACCGGCCGGTCGGCGGCGTGCGACATCTCGAACTGATGGATCAAAGCGTCCGCGCGCAGCCGCGCATGTTTGCGCCGCATTCCCCGCAGCCGGCCGAACAACACCAGGTTCTGCCGGCCGGTGAGCTCAAAATCGAGCGCGGCAAGCTGTCCGATGCTACCGATGCTTGCCCGAACCTGCGCCGGGTCCCGGACGACGTCGTAACCAGCCACGATTGCCCGGCCGGAGGTGGGCTGCACCAACGTTGACAGGATCTTGATCGTGGTCGTCTTACCGGCGCCGTTGTGACCGAGCAGGGCACACACCGACCCCGTCGGGACTGCAAAGCTGACGTCCTGCAACGCGTGAGTTGTCCCGTCGAAAGCCTTGGCCACGCTGTCAAGCTCGATCACGAAGACAGACGATACCCGTGTTGGACAGTGTTAGTATCCTCACTCTGTGATTGAGTCCTGCCTTCCCGCCGCGCTGCGGGAGCACGCGCGTCTGCGCCCCCATCAGACAGCGCTGACGTTCGCTGACTACGAGCGGGATTGGGCGGGCGTCACAGAAAGCTTGACGTGGTCGCAGTTGTACCGGCGAACGCTGAACGTCGCTCGGGAGCTGAAGGCGCACGGGTCCACCGGTGATCGCGTGGTGATATCGGCCCCGCAAGGACTCGACTATATTGTCGCGTTTCTGGGCGCATTGCAGGCCGGGCAGATCGCCGTTCCGCTGTCCGTTCCGCTGGGCGGTGCCACTGACGAGCGCGTTGGTGCGGTCCTGCGTGACGCGTCGCCGACGGCCATTCTGACCACTTCTTCTGCGGCAGGCATCCTCACCGAGTACAGCAAGGCCCAGCCAGGTGAGCGCCGCGCGCCAGCGCTGGTCGAGGTTGACGTGCTGGACCTGGACGCCCAGGACGGAGCCGCCGCCGAGACCAGCGACTGGCCGGACATCGCGTATCTGCAATACACCTCCGGGTCGACCCGGACACCAGCGGGAGCCATGATGTCGCACAGAAACATCGTGGCCAATATCGAACAGGTGAAATCTGCCTATTTCGACGACAACGGCGGTGTCGCCCCACCAGACATGACCGTGGTGTCCTGGTTACCCTTTTTTCACGACATGGGTTTGATCCTGGGCATCGTCTTGCCGATACTGGGGGGCGTTCCTGCTGTCCTCACCAGCCCGGTGGCATTCTTGCAGCGGCCGGCGCGGTGGATGCAATTGCTGGCGAGCAACAGTCGCGCATTCACCTCAGCGCCGAACGTGGCTTTCGAATTGGCCACGCGAAAAACCTCTGATGAGGACATGGCCGGGCTCGATCTCGGCGGCGTGTACAACATTCTCAATGGTGCCGAACGCGTACAACCGGCGACGCTGCAGCGCTTCGCCGAGCGATTCGCCCGCTTCAATCTCGACCCCCGGGTATTGCGGCCCTCATACGGGCTCGCGGAAGCCACTGTGTACGTGACGACCAGTGAATCGCGGCGACCACCGGTAACCGCGTATTTCGAATCCGAGGAACTGACCGCCGGCCGCGCGAAACGGTGCGCGAGCGGAGACGGTATACCGCTGATCAGTTACCGCCTGCCGCAATCGCCGACGGTGCGCGTCGTCGACCCCCAGACCGCTACCGAGTGTCCGGCGGGAACGGTCGGTGAGATCTGGGTGCACGGCGACAACGTCGCATGCGGCTATTGGCAGAAACCGCACGAGACGGAACGCACTTTTGGCGCGACTCTGGTCGCGCCGTCAGCCGGAACACCCGAGGGGCCATGGCTGAGAAGCGGAGATCTGGGCGTCGTCTCGGAAGGCGGCCTGTTCGTCATCGGACGTATCAAGGATCTGCTGATCGTCTACGGCCGCAATCACTCTCCCGACGACATCGAAGCAACGATCCAGGAAATCACCCATAACCGCTGCGCGGCCATCGCGGTTCCCGGTGACGACGGCGTCGAGGGTTTGGTGGCCATCGTCGAACTCAAGACGCGCGACGAATCCGACGAGGCTGCGGCGCGCAGGTTGACCGCGGTCAGGCGTGAGATCACCGCGGCGATATCGAGATCGCACGGCCTGGGTGTGGCGGATCTCGTTCTGGCGCCACCCGGTTCGATTCCCCTGACCACTAGCGGCAAGGTCAGGAGGCGGGACTGCGAAAAGCTCTACCTGCGTGACGCGTTCACCCGCATAGACGGGGCGATCCGCGCGCCGCAGCGGCCCGTGGTCGATGACACCGACACGGGCGCCGGGGCGGACGCGGGATTGGCCCAACGACTCCGCACCCTGCGCGAGCGCCAACACGACCTGCTGGTGGCGGAGGTGTGCGCGCAGGCGGCAACGGTGTTGGGCCATCCCAACCCTGACCACATCGACCCCGAACTCACATTCCAGGATCTGGGGTTCGACTCGATCAAGGCGACCGAGCTGCTCGACCGGCTCAAGACCGCCACCGAGCTGGAACTACCGCTAACCCTGGCGTTCGACTATCCCACCCCGGATGAGTTGGCCGGCCGTCTGGGCCAACTGCTGGGCGAGCCGGCGTCGGCCGCCGCAGCGGCGGACGCGCACGTGCGGGTGGACGAGCCGATCGCCGTGGTGGGAATGGCGTGCCGGTTTCCCGGCGGGGTGAATTCGGCTGCGGCGCTGTGGGATCTGGTGGCCGGGGGCACCGACGCGGTGGGGGATTTTCCGGTCGACCGCGGCTGGGATCTGGCGAACCTGTTCGACCCCGACCCCGACGCGGTCGGCAAGACCTACACGCGTGCCGGCGGTTTTGTGACCGACGTTGCCGGCTTCGACGCCGACTTCTTCGGGATCTCGGCGCGCGAGGCCCACAGCATGGATCCGCAGCAGCGGTTGCTGTTGGAGGTGTGCTGGGAAGCCTTGGAAACCGCCCGCATCGATCCGGCTACCCTGGTGGGCTCGCAGACCGGGGTGTTCGCCGGGGCGTGGTCACAAACCTACGGCGCGGGCGGGTCCGACGGTGCGGAGGGTTACGGCCTGACCGGTTCGTCCACCAGTGTGGTCTCCGGGCGGGTCGCCTACGCACTGGGTTTGCAGGGCCCGGCCGTCACCGTCGACACGGCGTGCTCGTCCTCGCTGGTGGCCGCGCATTGGGCGTGTCAGTCGTTGCTCAACGGGGAGTCCAGCCTGGCGCTGGCCGGTGGCGTCACGGTGATGACGACACCGACGATATTCACCGAGTTCTCGCGCCAACGCGGGCTGGCCGCCGACGGGCGGTGTAAAGCGTTCTCCGCCAACGCCGATGGCACCGGATGGGGCGAAGGGGCCGCGGTGCTGGTGCTGGAACGGCTCAGCGACGCCCAGCGTAACAACCACCCGGTGCTGGCGCTCATCGCCGGCTCCGCGGTCAGCCAGGACGGCGCCTCCAACGGTTTGACCGCCCCCAACGGGCCCGCTCAACAACGTGTCATCACCCAGGCCGTCGCCAACGCGGGAATCAGCCTCGGCGACGTGGACGTGGTCGAAGCCCATGGCACGGGTACCACCCTGGGTGACCCGATCGAGGCCGGCGCCCTGATCGCCACCTACGGCGCCGCACGCGAACCGGAACATCCGCTGTGGCTGGGGTCGATCAAATCCAACATCGGCCACACCCAGGCCGCCGCCGGGGCCGCCGGAATCATCAAAATGGTCGAGGCCCTCAACCACGACAGCGTGCCCCCGACCCTGCACGTCGGCAGCCCCAGCCCGCACATCGACTGGTCGGCCGGCACCGTTCGGCTGCTGACCGAGCCGGTGGCGTGGCCGGCCACCGGACACCCCCGCACCGCGGCGGTGTCCGCGTTCGGGATCAGCGGCACCAACGCGCACGTGATCCTGCAACAAGCCCCCGCCCCGCCGGCCGAACCGGCTGACGCCGAGGCCGCGGCCGGGGACGCCGGTGAGGAGTTCGGGCCGTTGATGTGGCCGGTTTCGGCACGCACCGCCGCGTCGTTGTGCGCGCAGGCCGACCGGCTGCACCGCCACCTTGGCGACCGTCCCGATCTGGATCTGGCCGATGTGGCCTACAGCCTGGCCACCACGCGGACCCATCACCCGTACCGGGCGGTGATCACCGCACCGGCGGGCAGCGCCGATCCTCGTAAAGAGCTTTTGGACGCCCTGGATGCGCTGCGGGCCGGCCAAGTCCATCCACAACTGACCGGCCACCATTACCTGGCCCACCTGCGCGGCAAAATCGTGTTCGTGCTGCCCGGCCAGGGCGGCCAATACCCGGGGATGGGGCGAGAGCTCTACGAACACCACCGCGTCTTCGCCGACACCGTCGACGACTGTGACAACGCGTTGCGCCCCTTCACCGGCTGGTCGGTGCGCGAGGTCCTGTGCCGAGCACCCGGCGCCCCGGAGTTGGAGCGCGTCGACGTGGTTCAGCCGGTGCTGTTCACGATGATGGTCTCGCTGGCCGAGGTGCTGAGGAGCTACGGCGTCGTGCCCGATGCCGTGATCGGCCACTCCCAGGGAGAGATCGCCGCGGCCTACATCGCCGGGGTGCTGTCCCTGCCCGAGGCCGCCAAGGTGGTGGCGCTGCGCAGTCAGGCGCTCAGCGCCCTGGGCGGCACCGGCGCCATGGCATCCGTGCTGCTCAGCGCCGATCGGCTGGAGCCACTCCTGCGGCCCTGGGGCGAGGCGTTGAGCGTCGCCACGATCAACGGTCCCTCGCACACCATCATCAGCGGCACCCCCGACGCGCTGGAGCAGTTCACCGCGACCTGCGAGCGGGACGGCATCCACATCCGGGCCATCGCGGTCGATTACGCCTCACACTCGGCCCACGTCGAACCGCTCCGGGAGCGCCTGCTGGCCGAGCTGGCCGAGCTAACCCCAATGCCCTCCAGCATCCCGCTGTATTCCACAGTGGGAGAAGCGCTTTCGGTCGAACCCCTCGACACCACCACCATGGACGCCGACTACTGGTATCGCAACCTGCGCGAGCCGGTCCGGTTTCACGACCGGGTGGCCGAGCGACTGGCCGTCGGCGAGCACACGTTTGTGGAGCTGTCCCCGCACCCGGTGTTGGCCCCGGCGATCACCGACGCCCTGGCCCAGGCCACGGGACGGACCCAGTCCACGGTGATCACCACGATGCACCGCGACCATCCCGATCACGACAACCTCGCCACCGCCTTAGCCCACCTGCACAACCACGGACACAGCCCTTCGTGGTCGGCGCTGTACCCGCACGCGCGCACCATCGAGCTGCCGACTTACCCCTTCGACCACCGCCGCTACTGGCTGAACCCCGCTCCGTCCGGCGACGCGTCCGGGCTGGGTCAGGACCCGGCGCAGCATCCCCTGCTGGGTGCGGTTGTCGACCTTGCCGCCCAGGATCAGGTCGTGTTGACCGGTCGGTTGTCCACGGCCACTCAGGGGTGGTTGCGTGGCCACCAAGTCCAGGACACCGTGCTGTTCCCGGCGACCGGGTTCATCGATCTGGTGTTGCAAGCCGGCGAGTACGCCGGGTGCCCGGTGATCGACGAACTCGTTCTGCATACCCCGCTGAGGCTGTGCGACGGTACGCCCACCGATCTGCAGATCGCCGTGCATCCGGCCGAGGACGCCGGGCGGCGCGCGTTCAGCGTCCACTCGCGCACCGGCGACCAGTCCGGCGCCTGGACGTTGCACGCCAGCGGCGCGCTGAGCGCCGAGCAGCCCGCCGCCGTCCCGCTCATGCCGGCGCCGGCTGTCGAGGCCGTCGACCAGGACGACTTCTACGACCGGCTGGCCGGGCGCGGCTACGGCTACGGCGGCCCCTTCCGGTCGCTGCGGGGCATCGGCACCGACGCCGCCCACCCCGAAGCTGTCCATGCCGAGGCGGCCCTGCCCGCCGGCACCGATGTCGCCGGCTACGGCATTCACCCCGCTCTCCTGGATGCCGCGCTGCACGCGATGGCATCCGTGCTGGACCTCACTGGTGAGACCGACTCGGCGTCGTTGCGGCTGCCCTACGCGTTCAGCGGGGTCACGCTGCATGCCACCGCGGCCACCCAGCTGTACGTCGAGTTGACCCGCACGGCCGAGGACACGTGGGAGCTGCGCGCCGCCGATCCCACCGGCGCCCCGGTGATCACCATCGAAACGATCACCCTGCGCGAGCTGACCGACATCAGGAGCCAGCTGGCCGCTGTCGCCGACCTGCGGGACAGCGTGTTCCACCTGAGTTGGCCCCCCCTGCTTGACGACACCTCGCCGGCAGCGGCGACCACACCCGGGTGGGCGGTTGTCACCGGCTCACCGGATCGACTTCCCGCCAGCCTGTCGGGCGGCCCGATCCACACCGACCTGGCCGCCGTGGAACCGTGCCCGGAGTTGGTGGTCTGGTTTCTGCCCGACGCCCCCGAAGCCGAAGCCGCGGCCGATCCGTTGCGGCAGGTGCACAGCCTGACCCGCGACGTCCTGGCCCAGTTGCAGAGTTGGCTGGCCCGGCCCGACACCGCCCACGCCCGCCTGCTGGTCGTCACCCGAAATGCGGTCAGCGTGAGCGCTTTCGACGGTGTCCCCGATCTGGCCCAGGCCGCGGTCTCGGCGCTGATCCACACCGCCCAAAACGAACACCCCGACCGTATCGTCGTGCTCGACATCGACAACACCACCGCCACCCACGACAACCTGCTCGCCATCGCCGCGACGCGACCGGCCGGCGAGCCGCAACTGGCCCTGCGCAACGGTGTCGCCCACATCCCCCGCCTGTCCCGCCCCGTGACCCTGACCCCACCGGATGTCTCGGACTGGCAGTTGACCAGCTCCGGCAGGGGCGACTTGAGCAACCTGACCCTGGTCCCCACGACGACCGACACGCTGGGGCCGGGTCAGGTCCGCGTTCAGATCCGGGCAGCGGGGCTGAACTTCCATGATGTGGTCGTGGCGTTGGGCGCCATCGCCGACGAGAACATGGGCAGCGAAGCCGCCGGGATCGTCCTCGAGGTCGCGCCCGGGAGTTCGCTGCGTCCCGGGGATGCGGTGATGGGATCGTTCACCGACAACGCGTTCGCGCCGACCGCGATCACCGACGAGCGCATGGTCGTACCGATCCCGGCCGGGTGGTCGTTCACCCAGGCCGCATCGGCGCCGGTGGCGTTTTTGACCGCCTACATCTGCCTTGCCGAGATCGCCGGGCTGTCGGCGGGACAGCGGGTGCTCATCCATGCCGGTGCCGGCGGTGTCGGACAGGCCGCCATCCAGATCGCGCGCCACCTGGGTGCCGAGGTCTTCGCCACTGCCCACCCGAACAAGCATCACGTGCTCACCGGGCTGGGGGTCGACCCCGGCCACATCGCCTCGTCGCGCACCCTGGATTTCCTCGACGCCTTCCGCGCCCTCACCGACGGCCGGGGCATGGACGTCATACTCAACAGTCTGGCCGGCGAGTTCATCGATGCCTCACTGCAGCTGCTCCCCCGCGGAGGCAGCTTCATCGAAATCGGCAAAACCGACATCCGTGCGGCGGCCGAGGTCGCCGCCGCCCACCCCAGGGTGGACTACCAGGCCTACGATTTGGCCAGCGCCCCCGCGGAATCCCTGCAGCCGGCGTGGAAAGCACTCTCCGCGTTGTTCAACGCCGGTGTCCTCAAGCCGCTGCCCACCACCAGCTACGGCCTGCTCAACGCCCCCCAGGCCTTCCGCGACATGAGTCAAGGAATCCATACCGGAAAGATCGTCCTGATTCCACCCCCGGCGCTGGAGCCCGAGGGCACGGTGCTGATCACCGGGGGTACCGGGATGCTGGGCGCGCTCTTCGCCGAACACCTGGTCACCCACTACGGCGTCACGCATCTGCTGCTGGTGTCGCGCAGCGGACCGGCCGCCTCTGGTGCAGCAGAACTTCAGCAGCGCCTCACCGGACTGGGCGCCCACGTCACCATCACCGCCTGTGACACCACCAACGCCGCGGACCTGGCCGCGGTGCTGGACGGCATTCCCGCTGAGCATCCCTTGACCGCCGTCCTGCACGCCGCCGGGCTCCTGGAAGACGCCGCGGTGGCCGACATGACCGCCGGTCAGCTCGACGCGGTCCTGGCCGCCAAGGCCGACGCCGCCTGGAATCTGCATCGCCTCACCGCCGACCGCGACCTTGCCGCCTTCGTGTTGTTCTCTTCGGCCGCGGGCATACTGGGCAGCCCGGGGCAGGCCAACTATGCGGCCGCCAACGCCGTCCTGGACGCGCTGGCCCGCCACCGCCACCACTCCCAACTCACAGCCACCAGCCTGGCCTGGGGTTACTGGCAAACCCCCAGCGGCATGACCGCGCACCTGTCCACCACCGACCTGACCCGCCTGGCCCGCACCGGCCTGACCCCCATCACCGACGAGCACGGCCTGGCCCTGTTCGACGCCGCACTCGCCACTCAACGGCCCAACGTGCTGGCTAGCCCCTTCAACGTCGCCGCGTTGACCCGTCAAGCTCGCCACCACGCCCTCCCCTCGATCCTGTCGACACTGACCACCAGCCGCCCCCGCGCCAGCGCCGCAAGCGCCCGCAGTCTGCAGGCCCAGCTGGCCGCTCAGACCCCCGAACAGCGACGCCACGCTCTCACCGCGATGGTCACCGCCACCACCGCCGCCGTGTTGGCCCACCCCGACCCGGCGGCGCTGGATCCCGACCGTCCTTTCAAAGACCTGGGCATCGACTCGCTGACCGCCCTGGAACTACGCAACGCCCTCAACCAACACACCGGCCTGGCCCTGCCGGTAACCCTGGTCCTCGACCACCCCACGCCGGGGGCGCTCGCCGCCCACCTGGCCGACTCACTCACCGACACCGCGGCGCCCCCGGTTCCAGCCGCCCAGGTCAGCACGCGTAGCGACGCGCCGGTCGACAACAGGCTCGCCTACGTGGACCAAGCGATATTTCTCGCGATGCGCGCCGTCCACGGCACGCTGACTCAGTTCACGTGGCTCTATGACCACGCCGTCGATGTCGATGCGCTACGGCGCTTTCACCGCAATCTGGGAAACGGGTTGTTGGGGCGCAAGATCGAACGGTCCCCGGTGCCGTTCGCCCGTGATCGCTGGGTCAAGGCCCCGGCGACCGACGACCTCGATATCGTCGCGACGCCGCGGCCCCGCGCCGAGGTGAGCGCCTGGCTCGACGAGCGGGCGCGACTGCCCATCGATCCCGAGTGGGGACCCGGCTGGCATCTCGGGGTGCTTCCGCTCGATGACGGCGGGGCCGCGGTCAGTCTGGTCGTTTCGCATACGCTCGTCGACGGGGTCGGGCTCGGCCAGGCGATCGCCGATGCCGCTGAGGGCAGGAAGCGCGACTTCGGCTATCCGCCCGCGGGATCGCGCACCCGCAGGCACGCGGTGCGCGAGGACTTGCGGCAAACCGTCAAGGAACTGCCCACCATAGCGAAGGCCTTCGGTTCCGCGGCCGGGAAAATCTGGCCCGACCGCAAACAGTTCACCTCCTCGATCACCGCGGCACCCCCTGCCCCCAGGACGGCCTATGACGATCAGGTGGTGGAGGTGCCTGCCCTGACCGCCTACATCGACCTGGCGGAATGGGATACCCGAGCGAAAAGCCTTGGTGCGAGCAGCAACTCGCTGGTGGCGGCAGTCGCGTGCCGCCTTGCGGTGCGGGCGGGGCGCGTTCACGACGACGGAACAGTGACCCTGCGGTTTCCGGTGACGCTTCGCACGCACGACGACACCCGCGGCAATGCGCTCACGGTGGTCGACGTCGCCGTCGACCCGACGCACGCGGCGACGGATCTCCGGGACATGCACGCCGAGATCACCCAGGCGATCCTCGCGGCGATGAAGAACCCCGACGAGGAGTATTTGTCGACGTTCCCACTGGCACCGCTGGTACCGAAGCGGTTGAACCGGAGGCTGGCCGGGATGGCCGCGGGTGGTGTCAGCCATCCGGTCACCGTCTCCAACGTCGGTGACCTGCCTCCGGCGGTGAACCGGCCCGACGGCACCGACGCCGACTATGCCTACATGAGATCCGTCGAGCCCGACATCAAGCAGAGCACCCTCGAGCACATCGGCGGACAACTGTTCGTGGGTTCGGGGCGCAGCCGCGGAAAGATCTTCTTCAGAATCTCCGCCTACGTTCTCGGCCGGCAAAATACTCACGATGAGCTGCGGGAGATGGTGGCGGGTACCTTCGCCGAATTCGATCTGAATGCAGAAATCGATTGCTGAACTTGGTTTTTCATGGTGGCGGAATACGCTCACCGGCGCATCGGCGGGCTCAGGTGATCTGGTGAACTGCATCCGGATATAGTCGAGTTCGTGCTCAACCGCCTGGTCGACCGGCTCCGCTACGACGTCGTGATCGTGCGACCCGATCGCGCCGAGGACGCGCGGTCTGACGTGTTGAACAAGCGCGCGCTCGCACACCACCTGAACCGCCTTTTTGCCCAACTCGACATCGACTGCGTGCTCGACGTCGGCGCCAACCGTGGCCAGTACCGGGATTTCCTTCGCCGCTCCGTCGGCTATGAAGGCTGGATCATCTCGTTCGAACCGGTGCGGCGAAACGTCCGAATCATGGAGGCCGCGGCGGCGAGAGACCCGCGATGGATCGTGCGTGGCTGTGCCTTGGGCAGGGCAAATGGCCAACGCGATATCAATGTGATGAGATCCGACGATCTCAGTTCGTTCCTCACACCAGATGACTCCGTGGTCAACCAGTTTCGGGAGGTCAACGTCGTCGATCGCACGGAAAGCGTCGAGGTTAAACGGCTGGATGCGGTGCTGCCTGAGTTGCGCGCCTCCTACCCGATGCGCAACGTCTACCTCAAGATGGACACGCAAGGACTCGATCTCGAGGTGATTGAAGGTGCTGGCGCTGAGCTGCACGGTGTGGGCGCGCTGCAGACGGAGCTGTCGGTGCGGCCTCTGTATTCGGGGATTCCTTCATATCAGGACACATTGCATACCCTTGAAAACAGGGGGTTCTCGATTTCCACCATATGCCCGGTGAGCCTGGACGAGGCGATGCGTGTCATCGACCTCGACTGCGTCATGGTCAATGACGGGCCGCGTACCGACTGACCGGATCGTCCGACTTTTGCCGTCGGCGCTAATCGTCTCGGCATTGCTCACATCGGTCCTCGGGAAAGGTCCACCGTTTTGCAAATCCCTCGCTACGATGTGGCAGTCATAGGCCTTGGCTACGTCGGCTTGACTCTCGCGACTGTGCTGGCTGAGACAGGCAACAAAGTGATCGGCGTTGAAAAGCGGCCAGAGGTGGTCGACAAGACGAACGCCGGCATACCTTACTTCTGCGAGACGGGGTTGCCCGAAGCGCTCTCCCAGGTTGTTCGATCCGGCAGCTTGGTTGCCACGGAGCGATTAGATCCGGAAGCGGTCTGCGACACCTACATCATCACGGTCGGAACGCCGCTGTCGAATGAGGGCATCGTACGTACTGACATGATCGAAGCGGCCACCCACGAGGTCACCGCCCACATGCGTGACGGTGCGCTGGTGATTCTGCGTTCCACCGTCAAAGTCGGAACCACACGCGATGTGGTGTCGCCTGTCCTCGCCGCGTCCGGAAAGCTCTTCGATATCGCGATGTGCCCGGAGCGAACACTCGAAGGAGAAGCTCTGCGGGAACTGCGAGAGTTGCCCCAAATCGTGGGCGCCGATGACCCGGCCGTCGGCGATCGTGCCGCGGCCGTCTTCCGACGGCTGACCAAGTCCATCGTCCAGGTGTCGAGCCCTGAGGCTGCCGAGATCATCAAGCTCGTCGACAACACGTACCGCGACGTGCACTTCGCCTTCGCCAACGAAGTAGCGCGACTGTGCGATGCATTCCAGGTCAACGCGCACGAGGTGATCTCTTCCGGGAAACTGGGGTACAAGCGCACGAACGTGCCGATGCCTGGTCTCGTCGGTGGTCCTTGCTTGGAGAAGGATCCACACATCCTTCTTCAGAGCGCGCGAAGCCGCGGCATCGATCTGGAGCTCACCTGCGCCGGTCGGCTCGTCAACGAGCGGCAGCCGGCGGAGACAGTCACATTCATCAGCAATGAAATCGCCAGACGCAACCTGCCCTCCCCCTTGGGCATATGCGTTCTCGGGATGGCTTTCAAGGGCATCCCGGCCACCGATGATCTCCGGGGGTCGATGTCCATCAAGGTGCTCGACGAACTCAAAAAAGCTCATCCGGACGCCGAATATCGCCTGTTCGACCCGGTGATAGCGCCCGAACATCTGGCCGCGACTTTCCCGGATGAGCGCACATTCGCCCGCCTCGGGGACGCCGTGAGCGGTGCCTCGGTGGTTGTCATTGCCAACAACCATCCCGCTCTCGGCGGAATCTCGCCGAAAGCGATCAGCGAGTTCATCGCGCCCGACGGCTTCCTGTTCGACTACTGGAATCACTTCAGCCACTTGCCAGTGTCCGAGTTGGGCAACTCCTACTTCGCGGTTGGCAACAGCGGGTTGGCGGATTGACGGGAACCCGGTGTTGACGGGCCGCGATCCATCGGCGCTTCTTTCGCCAGACATCTCGTCCACCAGGCGATCCCATGTCTTGGAAAACCGCGAAACCCATTTGACGCCCTCACTGACATTCCAAAACATAAGCGGGACACGGCATGGCGCCCCCAAAACCGTAGGTCACGTGCCCACGACTATGGCAGAAGAGTCTTCTTCCGTGATGGCGATCAAACTGCAGACCGAGTACCCGAGCCCAGGCCAAATGCTCAAGTCTAAGATCGTCTAGATGACGACCACCGCTGACGTGATCGTGCCATGAACGCTCCGATGTTTTCGATCGTCGTCCCCACATTGAACATGGCGGCGACCCTGCACGCTTGCCTCGACAGCGTGGTAGGCCAGTCCTACAGCGACTTCGAGGTAATCCTCGTCGACGGCTGCTCGACGGACGCAACCCTCGACGTCGCCAACAGCTTCACTCCCATTCTCGGTAAGCGCCTGGATATCCATAGCGGCCCCGACCAGAATGTCGCTGACGCCATGAACCGCGGTGTGGCAATGGCTACGGGAGCGTGGTTGCTCTTCTTGGGCGCCGACGACACCCTGTACGACGCGGACACCCTGGCCCGGGTGGCCGCCTTCATCGGCGAACATGAGCCCAGCGATCTGGTCTACGGCGATGTGATCGCACGCTCGACCGGTTCCCGCTACGCCGGGGCCTTCGACCTCGACCGCCTGCTGTTCGAGGCGAACATCTGCCATCAGTCGATCTTCTACCGCCGCGAGCTTTTCGCCGGCATCGGTCCCTACAACCTGCGTTACGGCGGCTGTGCCGACTGGGACTTCAATATCCGCTGCTTCTCCAACCCCGCGCTCGTGACCCGATACATGGACATCGTCGTTGCCCGATGGGACAACATCACCGGAATGAGCGGGGCGAAGGGGATTAACCAGGAATTCAGGAAGCGGCTGCCGAAGTTTTTCGGCGCGTCGGCAAGGGAGGTCTCTGGTCGAGCCCTGGCGTTCGTGAGACAAAAGGAGAACCGGCGAGCGATGTTGGGGTCGCTGGTCAGCCAAGTCCACAACCGGCGCCAGGCCAACGGCCAGAACCGGATTTCGTTCGTCGAACACCGCCGAGGCGACGGTGAAGCTGTGCGGTGATGTCACCCTCGACGAGGGGCTCGAGCGGTCCGACGTGCTTGTGCTGGGGGCACCGCACAGCGACTACCGATCGCTGGTTATCCCGGACGACAAGCGTGTCATCGACGTCTGGAACTTTTTCGGAAAGGGAGCGCAACTTACGTGAAGATTCTTGTAACGGGCTCGGCCGGTTTCATCGCGGGGTACCTCATCGAAGAATTACTCACCCACGGCTACGAAGTGATCGGACTCGATAACTACTCGAAGTACGGGCCGATCGAGCGGGCATTCGACACGAACCCCAACTACACCTGCGTGCAGGGCGATGCGAAAGACGTCGGGCTGCTCAAGGAGCTGCTGGCAGGCTGCGATCATCTGGTCGCCGGAGCGGCGATCATCGGCGGTATCTCGCTGTTCCACGAGCTGGCTTACGATCTGCTATCCGAGAACGAGCGGATCACGGCGGCGACCTTCGATGCGGCGATTTGGGCACACCGCAACGCGGACCTGAGCAAGATCACCGTCGTGTCCTCGTCGATGGTCTACGAGAGCACGTCAACGTATCCGACCCCCGAGGGCGAGCAGCGCCGTTGCCCGCCGCCGCACTCGACCTACGGCTTCCAAAAGCTCGCCACCGAGTACTTCGCCCAAGGGGCATGGGAGCAGTACGGGCTGCCCTATACGATCGTGCGGCCGTTCAACTGCATCGGAGTGGGCGAAAAGCGCGCCCTGTGTGATCGCGAGATCATGTCGGGCAATGTCCGTCTGGCGATGAGCCACGTCGTCCCCGACCTGGTCCAAAAGGTCCTCAAAGGCCAAGACCCGCTGCACATTCTCGGCGACGGCCGCCAAGTCCGGCACTACACCTATGGCGGCGACCTCGCCCGGGGTATACGCCTGGCTATCGAGTCGGACCTGGCACGCAATGAGGACTTCAACCTCTCGACCGCGGCGTCGACCACGGTCCACGAACTCGCCGAGACGGTGTGGCACAAAATCAAGGGCGACACCCCATTGCGGCTCGTCAGCGACGATCCATTTCCCTATGACGTGCAAAAGCGGGTACCCGAGGTCCAAAAGGCCATGGACATCCTCGGCTTCAAAGCCACGACATCACTCGATGACGCGCTCGACGAGATCATCCCGTGGATCGGAAGCCAGATCGAAGTGGGCGGCATCTGACGATCGAAGCGTACGGCGACCTCAACGCGGAATTGGATCGAAATCGCCTGCCCAAAAACGGCCCAGCCGCCGACGTTGTCCGGCCTCTCCGTGGCGCATTCTCGCGGTGGTGGCTCAACGGCCCGCGTCAAGCGGCGGCCCCGAGCGAACGGTCGGCCAGCGCCCCGATTACCGGTGCCAGCAGCTGTTTCAACAGACTCCGGTGAATCCTCAGTTATCGTCGTCGGCTTGCTGCCCTGGGTGGTGTGCGCTGCGATCACCCACAACGTGCGGCGAGTAACCGGGATGCTCGTTGGCGCCGCTCATGCAGTCACGCAAGGTTCGACGCTGCGGCGGCGCGCATCGTGAACATCCCGGCCCGACTGGCCCGGCCCGAACGACGACCCGTCCTACACCTGCCGTCACACTGAACCCGGGCGAATTCGTGGATCACACTGTCGCACAACACCATCGGAAATAGTCAGATGTCGTACCAGGACGGAAATGGCTTTCACCTCAACGACCAGGCTTCACCGATCCGCCGACACGCCGCAGGCGGGCGAAATCTTCGAGGAGATCCGCCGCGGCCGCAGCGCTTTCGGCGGGCCGGGTCATCCGGGTGGCGATCTCGCGGGCGCGAGCGAGGTAGTGCGGGGCCAGGATGGTGCGAAGTTCGCCGACCAGCGATTTGCGGGTAACGGACGAAAAGCGCCGAGCAGAGCCGATCTTGAGTCGTTTGAGCTGAGCTCCCCAGATGATCTGATCGGGCAGGGTCCAAAGGATCAGCGTCGGGACTCCGGCGCGCAGGCCCGCGGCCAAGGTACCCGCGCCACCGTGGTGCACGACGGCGCGGCAGGCGGGAAAGGTCGTCGCGTAGTTGACGGTGCTCACCACCTTGACGTGTTCGAAGTCGGTGGCCGTGCCGAAGTCACTGGACCCGGCACAAACCAACGCCCGCTCGCCTACCTCCGCGCATGCCTCGGCGATCAGAGCGAGTGTATCGGCCGGGGATGCGATGGCTATGGTGCCGAAGCCGAAGAAGATCGGCGGTGTCCCGGCGGTGATCCACGACGCGACCTCCTCGTCGGCATCGGTCGGCGACTCCATCGTCAGGGTTCCGACGAACGGCCGCTGACCGTCGTATTTCGCCCACTCGGCGGCCAGCCCGGGAAACCACACCTCGTCGTAGGCCTGGATTTGCAGTGAACCGCGTTCGGTGATCCGCCGCGATGTGGTGTGCCTGGCCTTCGGTAGGCCCAGTTCCCGGCGCTGGGCATCCTCGGTCTTTTTCATGGCGCGCCAATTGATCCATTCGCCCACCATCCATGCGCGACGGATCAGCGGCGACGGCAGGAACGGCAGGAGTTGCCCGTTGGCCCGGATCGGGTAGTAATCCAGTGTGGCCAAGGGAATGCCGTAGTGCTCGGCGACGTTGGCGGCGGGCTGCTCGAAGGTCAGGCCGGTGAACAGCAGGTCGGCCCCGTCGGCCAGCGACGTGAGCGTCGTGGTCATCTCTTTCCAGCATGCGGCAGAGATTTCCAGATTCTCCCGCTGCAACCTTTTCAGCTCTTTGCGCTTCCAGGGTGTGCGAAAGCTACATGTCCAGTAGTTGCGCTGCGCATCCAGCAGGGCCTGCGTGTCCAAACCGTAGGCGACCGCTGCAAGCCCAGCCTCCTCGGTGAAGCCGACCAGGTTGGGCGACACGGCCATGTGCACGTCGTGCCCTCGGCGCTGCAACTCCCGGCCGACGGCGACGGAAGGCTCGACATCACCGCGACTCCCGTAGCATGCCAGCACAAATTTCATCGCAGGCTCTGGCCCTTCAGTTGTCATCGGCAAAGGCAAAGTCAGGGGTTTAGATCATTATTACCGGTTCTGCGATCACCGGCGGCGCGTTGGGCCGCCGACGTGGCCTCGATCCGTAGTCGAATTGGCTTGGTGCCGGGTCTCGCAATGAGGAAAGCACCGGCTGAGCTGCGATGATCGGAGTTCCCGCGAAACAATCAGGGCAGCACAAGCAGCGCTTGCGGTGCGCTTTTCGCACAACTTCGGGACCGGCTCAATGCCGCGCTGCTGGACGCCCCGCGCCGATCCTGTGCCAGACCACGTCGCCGGCGACGGACTGCGGGTCCGGTATCGACCCGAGGACCACCACCGCTTCGCTGAGGTGCCGAGACTGCGGTGGCGGCGACGTCAAGCCGGGCGAGAGGATCAGCCGACACGCCCCAAGCGGGCGAAATTTTCCACAAGATCTGCCACGGCCGTGACGCTTTCGGCGGGTGTAGTCATCCGGGTGGCGACCTCGCGAGCCCGGGCGACGTAGTGCGGGGCCAGGATGGTCCGCAGGTCCGCGACCAGCGATTCCTGGGTCGTCGACGAAAAGCGCCGGGTGGTGCCAACTTTCAGTCGTTTGACCCGAGCCCCCCAGAGCGCCTGATCCGGCATCGTCCACAGGATCAACGTGGGGACTCCGGCGCGCAGGCCAGCGGCCGTGGTGCCCGTGCCACCGTGGTGCACGACCGCGCGGCAGCGCGGAAAGGCCGCCGCGTAATTCATCACGCCCACCACCTTGACGTGCTCCGTAAGCGGCATGGGGTTGAAGACGGTCCCGGCCGCACAAACCAACGCCCGCTCACCCAATTGCGCGCAGGCCGCACCGATCATCGCGAGGGTGTCGACAGCAGATTCAACCCCCACGCTGCCAAACCCGAAGCAAATCGGCGGTGTCCCCGCCGCAATCCAGGACGCGACCTGCTCATCGGTGTCCGTCGGCAACTCCATCGTCAGCGCGCCGACAAAGGGCCGCAGGCCATCGCATTTCGCCCATTCGGCGGCCAGCCCAGGAAAGCACAGCTCGTCGTAGGCTTGGATTTCCAACGCGCCGCGTTTCGTCATCCGCCGCGGCCACGGGCCCGTAACCTCCGGCAGGCCAAGTTCACGGCGCTGCACCTTCTCGATCTTTTTCGCCGTGCCGCCCCACGACAGCCACTCGAGCACCGTCATCGCCAAACGGCACAACGGGGCCGGCAGAAATGGCAAGAGCTGACCGTTGGCCCGCAGCGGGAACCAATGCAGCGTGGCCAAGGGAATGCCGTGGTGCTCCGCGACGTTGGCGGCGAGCATCTCGTAACCCACGCTGGTGGTGATGAGCAGGTCGGCCCCGTCCGCCAGCGACGTCAGCGTCGCACTCCCCTCCCCCCAGCTCTGGTTGTAGCGCTCCTGAATGTCGCGCGCCACCTTGTTCAGGTCCTGGATCCTCCACGGTTTGTGGAAGTAGCGCGTCCAGCTGCGGCGCACGTCCGCGATGAGCTCCAAATCCGGCCCGTAGGCGACCGCCGCAAGCCCGGCCGACTCGGTGAAGCCGACCAGGTCAGGCGAGACAGCCATCCGCACGTCATGCCCGCGACGCACCAATTCGCGGCCGACAGCGACGCAGGGCTCGACATCGCCGCGAGTGCCCCAGCTTGCTAGTACGACTTTCATCGCCGATTCTGGCCTCATATCATCGTCTGAATAGCGTACGTAAGGGCGTCAGCGACCATCGCTGGTACGTCGACGCTCGGTTGACAGTTCGCTTCCTTGTTCAGGGCTGCAGAAGGTGCCCCCGCGCCGCGCACGGGCACACCCCTCGCCCATCACGTGCGATTCGCGTGGTCGGCCGACTGCCTTCTCCATCGCATCGAATCAGACGACACGTTGCAAACGGGCGGAATTTTCCACAAGGTCAGCGGTGGCCGCAACGCTTTCGGCGGGTTTGCTCATGCGGCTGGCGATCTCGCGGGCCCGCGCGGCGTATTGCGGGGCGAGAATGACGCGGAGGTCCTCGACCAGCGATCTCTCGGTAGCGGTCGACAAGCGCCGGGAGGTCCCCACCTTCAGTCGTTTGACCTGGGCTCCCAGGATCACCTGATCACGTATCGTCCACAGGACCAGCGTGGGGACTCCGGCGCGCAGGCCCGCAGCCGTGGTGCCGATCGATCCGTGGTGCACGACCGCGCGGCAGGACGGAAAGATCTCCGCATAATTCACCGTGCCCACCACCTTGACGTGGTCGGACTGCGGGACGCGGCTGAAGTCACTCCCGGCGGAGCACACCAATGCCCGCTCGCCCAACTGCGCGCAGGCCGCGCTGATCATGGCCAGCGTGTCGGCCGGGGATTCGACCAGCATGCTGCCGAAGCCGAAGAAAATCGGCGGTGTTCCCGCAGCGATCCACGCCAACACCTCCGCATCGGCAGGCGTCGGCAACTCCATCGTCAGCGCGCCGACGAAGGGCCGCAGGCCAGCGCATTTCGCCCATTCGGCCGCCAGTCCAGGAAAGCACGCATCGTCGTAGGCCTGAATCTCGAGCGATCCGCGTTCGGCCATCCGCCGCGAAAAAGGGGCTTCTGTCTTCGTCAGACCCAGTTCACGGCGCTGAGCGTCTTCGTAATTCTTCGACAGCCGCCAAATCAGCCACTCATACGCCGCCATTGCCGATCGGACTAATGGCGATGGCAGAAGCGGAACCATCTGACCATTGGCTCGCGCCGGGCCGTAATGCAGCACGGCCAATGGAATGTCGTAGTACTCCGCCACCAGCGCAGCGGGCCGCTCGCCATTCACGCCGCTAAGTAGCAGGTCGGCCCCTTCCGCCAGCGACATCAGCGTCGCTCGCATCTCCCCAAAGCATTGGAAACCGATCTCCGCCTGCTCGCGCCACAACCTGTTCACCTCCCGCATCCGACAAAGGTTGCGGGAGAAATAGAAGTGCCGCCACAAGTGGAGGTAGCGCTCAATCAGTGTCTGCGAATCCACCTGGTAGGCGACCGCGGCAAGTCCAGCCGACTCGACGAAGCCGACTAGGTCGCTCGGAACGGCGATGCACACGTCGTGCCCTCTGCGCAGCAGTTCAAGGCCCACCGCGGCGCAGGGCTCGACCTCCCCGCGGGTTCCATAGCTCGACAGGACAAATTTCATGGCCCCAGCTTTCATCATTTCGTGTGGATTGACGCTACCAACCCCCTGGGCTGCGCCAAACTGATCGGCTTCACCGGCACCAAAGAAACCCCACCCGCCGGAGCGGCACCCGGACATCTATCACACCCATATGCAAGAATCATGAACCGTCAGCCGGCTAGAACCGGCTGCACCCAGTCGACCAGGCTCTGGCGGAAATGGCGAAAAGCAGACGGCATCATCGCCGCCATCCCCGACGAGGTCTGGCCAGGTACCCATAAGGACGCAGACCGAGCCGTCACAAGAATCACGGGAGAGCCATGGCACTTGCCATAAATGAGGCGCGATACTTGTACCGCCGCGCCCGCATCCAGCGGCTTCTGGGCCGGCCCCAGCGCGCGATGGAGTTGTTTCGAGCGGCTCTGCAAGCCGAGGATTATTCTGATGCGCATCTCAAGGCGCACCTGATGCTGGCGGCCCTGGAGTTCCCCGGCGAAGGTTATTTTCAGGTCCTGGCCCGCATTCACGAACACCTCAAGCCGGCCACCTACCTGGAGATCGGCATCGATCAGGGCCAGTCCTTCGAAATCGTCCGACCAGAAACGCTAGCGTTGGGAGTCGATCCGAACCCGCGCCTACGGAAGCCTTTGGGACCCCGTCAGCGGGTCTTTGCGCAGACCAGTGACGATTTTTTTGCGCAGCATGATGTCTCCTCCGAGCTGGGCGGCAGGACCTTGGACCTCGCCTTCATCGACGGCATGCACCACATGGAGTTTGCCCTGCGGGATTTCATCAACGTGGAAAAGTACTGCTCTTCGGACTCCGTCATTCTGATCCACGACGTATACCCCATTGATGCGATGAGCGCCGCCCGCGAACGGGCTTCGTGGTTCTGGAGCGGGGATATCTGGCGCCTGATTTTGATCTTGAAAAAGTACCGGGCCGATCTGTCGGTCAACGTGATCGCGGCGCAACCGACAGGGCTCGCGATCGTGCAAAACCTGGACCCGCATTCCGGCGTCCTCGCAGAGCGTCAGCACGAGATCATCGATGAATTCCTGGCGCTGCACATCTCGGCGCTCGACGGACGGAAAGACGAGATGCTCAACCGGTTTCCGAATGACTGGGCATCCATCGCTCGGCTCATCGACACGCACGGACGTGCTTAAACCTCACTGGCCCAACGGATTATCGGTTCAACTGGGCTGACGAAGCCGAAGTCCGGCAGCGCCATACATGGCATCGATGACGGACATGTTCTCGATCGCTTCGTCCGGCATCGTCTTCACCGGCTCACCGCGCAGTACAGCCGCGGCGAAAGCGTCGAGCTGATACGCGTAGGTGGAGCGCCCTGCCGTGAAGTTCTCCACACGCTTACCCCGGCCTGACCGGACCGAAAACCGCTGGAAGGGTATCAGCGGATGCAGCCGCAACTCGCCACGGTCGCCCACGACCCTTACCGTCAAGCGCGGTAGATCGGTCGACCACATCGAGCAGTGAATCCGGCCGGTGCTTCCGCCGGCAAACCGTAATTCGGCCGTCATGACCCTGTCCACCTGCGGACCACGCAGCTTCGCCTGCGCCGAAACAACTTCCGGAGTCGAACCGCCAAACCTGCGCACCATGTCAACCGCATAACAACCGAGGTCCATCAGCGCGCCACCACCCATCGAATAGTTGTAGCGGTTGTGCGACGCCTTAGGCATCCAAAAACACCACTGCGCCTCCACCCGCTCAAGCTCGCCCAGCTCCCCCGAGGCAAGGATCTCGTCAACGCGCACAGCACAGGGGTGGTAGCGATAATGGAAAGCCTCCATCACCACCCGGCCCGACTTGGCGGCCGCCGCGGCGACCTCGCGGGCTTCCGCGGCATTGGCGGTGAGCGGCTTTTCGCACAGCACGTGCTTACCGGCGTCCAGCGCAGCGCGAGTCCACTTGCCGTGCAGGCTGATTGGGAGCGGGTTGTAGACCGCATCCACGTCCGGATCGGCCAGCAGCGCCTCGTAACTGTCGTGCACACGGCCGATGCCGTGTTTGGCGGCAAAGGTCTGAGCACGGGACACATCGCGCGCCGCCACTGCGGCCACCACAACTTCGCTGTTTGCCTGAGCGGGTTTGATGAGCGCAGCCGATGCAATACGCGCCGCTCCCAAAACGCCGATCCGCACCGAGGCGTTGTCAGACACCCACCGGATGCTAGCAGCTGCCCCCCACGGTCAGTCCCGACGATGCGAGAAAACGATGGTTGAACTGTCTTATGACAAAACGGAGATCCGCGGATTGCTCAATCGGCGAATGCGCAGCCCGGTGCGAATCGCGCCGACGTACACTCTGGCAATGGTTGCCGCTGAGACCCTGCGCCGCATGGGAACCCGGCTTCGCGCGTTCGCGACTTCACGCAAAGCGAACCCAGTCCCCCGGGTGATGGCGATCTCGAACGTGGGCAGTTTCGGCGGAGGAGGCGCGCTCGATTTTCGTGACACGGTCGTGGCGATCCGGGAAAAGCGGCCCGACCTGGAGGTGGTCGCGGTCTGCCCCTGGAAGGGAAACCTGGCGGTAGAGTGCGCTCGGCACGGTATCGCAACCAAAGCTACTTTCTTACCGGGCTGGGCTTTCCTCGAACGGCTGCGCGCGCCACGTATCGAGGCGTTCATCGGCACGGTCCCCTACCTTGTGCTTTTCCTGGCAGGGATCGTGCGCGCGGTGTTGCTCCTTGTTCGGCTGCGTCCGACGCTGGTGCTCACCAACACCATGACCATTCCTGCGCACGCGATCGCTGCCAAACTGCTCGGCATCCCGCACTACTGGATGATCCGCGAGTTCGGACGAGACGACCATCGGCTGTGGTTCCTGTTCGGCTACCACAGGACCATCCGCCTGATCGGCAAGCTGTCGGAATCGGCGATCTGCAATTCAGACGCCGTCCAGAAGGCCCTTCTCGCGGTAGATCCGACGATGACGACGCACGTGGTCTACCCGGTTGTCGACACGCCCCTTGCCGCGCCGCCGCTGCGGCACCCCGGCGAGCCCCTGCGCGTGGTGCTGGTCGGTTACTTCTCCCAAGCCAAGGGACAACGCCTGGCAGTCGAGGCTGTTGCGCTGGCCCGGAAAGCCGGCGTCGACATCGCGCTGACATTGGTGGGTAAAGGCAGCAAAAAGCCGCTTCGCAAGCTTGCCCGGCGCCTGGGCGTCGAGGACCTGGTGCGCATCGACGGACCCACCCGCGAGGTCGGACGCTACTGGTCGGCCGCCCACGTCGGCCTCATGTGCAGCCACTGCGAGGCGTTCGGCCGCGTCACCGTGGAGGCCATGAGAGCCGGACTGCCCGTGTGCGGCACCGACACCGGCGGCACCCCCGAGATCATCAACCCCGGAGTCAACGGACTGCTCAGCCCAGCCGGCGACGCTCACGCACTCGCAGCCAACCTGATGACGCTCGAATCGGACGAGGATCTAAGGCGCAGCCTCGCCTTCGGCGCGGCGCACACAGCACAACGCTTCCAACGCGACCGCCACGACGAGGAACTCGCCACTGTCCTCGGCCTGCGTTGTTGACGTGAGCAAACCTGCTCGCGTGTGAATTGACGGGCCGGCCGGTCTCACAGCGGCAACGGCGGCAGCGGCGGCGGGGGCAGCGGCGGCGGAGGCGGCAGCGGAAGGGGCGAGAGCAATGCGTACCACCACGGCAGCGGCGGCGGCGGTATCGGCGTACCAGCGACGCCTGCGACGCCCGCGGCGCCCGGACCATCGCTGGCCGGTGCACCCGGACCGCCATAACCGACTTGACCCGTCGCGCCGCCAGTGCCGCCGGCGCCAGGCTTACCGCCATCACCCCCGTTGCCGCCATTGCCGTTGATGCCGCCGGCGCTGGCGTAGCCGCCATAACCGCCAGCCCCGCCGTTGCCACCGCTGAAGCCGTTGTGGCCGGAAGCACCGGCAGCGCCGACGGCGCCGCTACCGCCGTTTCCGCCGTTTCCGCCGGCACCCCCAAGACCCGCAGCACCGGGGTGAGCCAGGAAGTTGAAGAAGAGAGATTGGCCGCTGGCCCCGCCAACGGAGTAGCCGCCGTTGCCGCCGGCCCCGCCCGCGCCCCCGGCCGAGCCCGTACCAGAACCGCCGTTACCGCCGTTACCGCCGTTGCCGCCGTTACCGGCGTTGCCGCCCGCCCCGGCGGTTCCCCCCAACAGCGCCCCGTTGTCGCCACCGGCCCCGCCGTAACCGCCGTTGCCGCCGTTCCCACCGGCCATCCCGGCGGCCCCGGGCGTGGGGCCCGAGGTGCCGGGGAGGCCGTTGCCGCCGTTGCCGCCGTTGCCGCCGTGCCCGCCGGCACCGGTCATCGAGAAGATCGCCCTGTTGAAGCCACCGCCCCCACCGTTACCGCCGTTCCCGCCGCTTTGGCCGGACTGCGATGCGGACTGGCCGTACCCGCCGTTCCCGCCGTTCCCGCCGTTGCCGCCGCCGAGCCATCCATTGGCCCCGCCCGCCCCGCCGTTACCGCCGTTCCCGCCTGCGGTTGTGGCATTCCCGCCGACCCCGCCGTTACCGCCGTGGCCCCACAAGCCCGCCGACCCGCCGGCGCCGCCGTTGCCGCCGTTGGCGCCAGGCGCGCCGTTGCCGCCGTTACCGCCGTTACCGATGATCCAACCGCCGTTGCCGCCGGCCCCACCGTTGCCGCCCGGGGTGGTGGCCGATGCCCCATCGGCACCATTGCCGACCAGCGGACGCCCGGTCAGCACCTGGACTTCGCCGTTGACCGTGTTCCACGCGCTCTGCAACGGATTGGCATTGCCCGACTCTGCGGCCGCATACTGTGCCCCGCCGGCGTGCAACGCGTTGACGAATTGCTGATGGAACAGGGCCGACTGCGCGTTGAGTGCCTGGAACTCCTGGGCGAAGGCACTGAATAGTCTCGATATCCCCTGCGAGACCTCGTCCTCGGCCGCGGGTATCAGCGACGTCGTCGACGGCTCCGCCGCCGCGGCGGCGGTCATGATGGATTCGCGGATACCGGCCAGCTCCGCCGACGCGGAAGCCAACAGATCCGGCGTTGCGATCACATAGAGAGACATATGCGGACTCCGATGACAAGACCGGCCTCAACATACCTCTTGAGAGCAGTGCCTGGATAGTACGAACTGTGGCGTATTACCAGGGTGCATCGAACTACCTTGACTCGCTCCGATACCTGATTATCTAAACGCACTGACGAAACCGGGAGTCGGTCTGGCCGGCTCGGCCCGTCCACAACGCCGCTATTTGTGAGGCGGCCGGGGGCAATGGCATGCCGCATGCCGCGCGCCAGGGTGCTCAATTCGGCGAGTCCGACCGGTGTCGGATGTTACGATCCCGGTTCGCCCGGGCCGGTTGCGCTGTGGGCCCATGATCGGTTGAGGAGTTCCACGTGGTTGACGGCGAACTCAGTGGGCGCGAGGCCGAACGCGTGCTGTGGGACGTGATCGTGGTGGGCACCGGCATGGGCGGCGGGATGCTGGGCTACTCACTGGCCCGCGCAGGCCGGCGCGTGCTGTTCGTCGAAAAAGGCCGCTCCACCCTGCCCGGCACACCGGGCACCATCCGCGCGGCCATGCCCG
>NZ_JBMIOP010000067.1:0-49874 GCF_049197365.1 Mycobacterium sp. THU-M104 | reverse complement strand
ACCGGTGGGGTGAGCGTGTCGTAGTATCCCTGCCCGATCATCGACACGGCCACGGTGTTCGCCTCGGCCAGCGCCCGCAGCTCGGCCAGGGCCTCGGCCTCGCCGGCGGGTGGCGGCAACGCATCGAGCCCCGGTGCGGCACCGCTGTCGGTGAGAGCGTCGAGGATGCGGCTCGGCACGGCCCTGGCGGCCAGGTCGTCGAGCGAGTCGACGCCGATGACCGCAAGCATGGCGGTGACAGCCTCGCGGTCGGGCCCGATGTGGCGCGTTGCAAAGGTTGACTGGGCGGGCACTGGCGAACTCCTGACTGGACAGCCTGTACAAGCAGCAGAGGCAGAGGAATGTGGCCCTCTCCCTCTGTCTTTGCCCGTTCGCCGGGCGCCTGAGAGATTCGGCGCCGCTACTTCTCAGAGCAGGCCTTTCCCCATCGGCGGGTGCGGATCAATCGGAGGCCGCACCGCTTTCCAGAGGCGTCGGAAACTCGCGCGGTCCGGGTGCCTGAGAGGTTGGTGGAGAGGTCTTGCTCCTTCGGCGCCCGTGACTGGCGGTCACGGAGCTCTCCCGCCCGAGTGCGACGCGCCATCCAGCTTACTCGGCCGATGGACCCGGTCGCGAGCACGCAGCACCTCACCGACGACACCCGACGGCACGAGTGCACCTTCGCGGCAGAAAGAGCTCGCGCAGTTAACCGATCTTGCGGTCGCGGTGCTTGCGCCGGGACGCCAACTCGTCTTCGGGGGCCGCAATGGATTCGCCGCCGTCGGCACGCTCACCGGGGAAGTCGGCGATGACGCCGGTCAGCTCGCGCATCGCACCGGAGACCGCGATACCGAACACCCCCTGGCCCCCCTGCAGCAGGTCGACCACTTCTTCGGCCGAGGTACATTCGTAGACGGTGGTGCCGTCGGAGAACAGGGTGATGTTGGCCAGGTCCTCGACGCCGCGTTGGCGCAGGTGGTCGACCGCGACCCGAATGTTGTGCAACGAGATGCCGGTGTCGAGCAACCGCTTGACGATCTTGAGAACCAGGATGTCCTTGAACGAGTACAGGCGCTGACTGCCCGACCCTGCCGCGCCACGGATCGACGGCACGACCAGCGACGTACGCGCCCAATAGTCCAGCTGGCGATACGTGATTCCGGCGACCTGGCAAGCGCTCGGCCCGCGATAGCCCACGAGGGCGTCCGGCACGGAATCGTCGGGAAACAGTCCGGGCTGGACGGGCTCGTGAAGCCCGGACGGGCTCTGGTCCTCCTTGCTCGCGGCGTCCGCGTGGTCGGCTAGGTCCAGCTGTTCTTGACGTGGCTGCTCGCTCACGGTGGTTCCTCTCGCCGATCGCGTTCTCGTACTAGCTTCGTCACTGGCTGCACCGGCAGCCACGCTCGCTCAGGCCCGAGTGCTAGAGAGCTTACGCTGTTGGGTAGCCGCCGTGCCCTGTCTGGTCCTCAAAGTATGGCCGCCGCACCGCTGAGTGGCTGTGCAATCCGCCAGGCGTGTCGACCTCGGGGCGAGTTGAGACACATCCGTGACGTGGTGAGCGAGGGTGGCGGTCAACCGCGCGAGCATCCCCCGGACGGATCGCGAACGGCGGCGACGGCGGGACTCGATGCTCGGGCTAGGTGGCCTTGAAGTCGTCGGGAGACACGCTGTCGAGAAATTCCTTGAACTTCTCCACCTCGTCCTCGCGCACAGGGGTGTTGGCGTCCTCGTCACTCTCGTCGGGGATGAGCAACCCCGCCTGGGCGAGCACGGCTTCCTCGACGTAAATCGGAACACCGACCCGCAGCGCGATAGCCACCGAGTCCGAAGGGCGTGCCGACACGGTGACGTTGCGGTCGAACACCAGGTCGGCGTAGAAAGTGCCTTCCTGCAGATCGACTATCCGTACTTCTTTCAGTGAATGTCCAAGCGCCGTAATCACATCCCTGATGAGGTCATGCGTCAACGGGCGGGGCGGCTCCACGCCTTGCTGCTCGAGCGCAATGGCCGCGGCCTCGGACTGGCCGATCCAGATCGGCAGATACCGGTCGCCGTTGGCTTCGCGGAGCAACAGCACCGGCTGGTTTTGCGGTTGCTCCACCCGAATGCCGACAACACGAACTTCGCCCATTTGTGACTGACCTCCGCAGCTGCCGCCGTCCACAACCCATACTCGGCGCGACGTCGAGGTCGAACACCAAGTTTCGCCTGAAGTCTAGTCCTCAGCCGCGCAGAACGTCGCGAACGGCGGACTTGATCAGGGACGTGTGCAACGTGATCGCGAGCGCCGCGACCTCACGCGCGAGATCGTCGGCGCGGTCGCGGGCGCCGGCCTTGCCGCCCTTGACGACCGGACCGGCGATCTGGGCGATCAAATCGGACTGCCGGTCAGCCGCGGAGCGAAAAGCCCGCAAATGCCGAGGCTCGACGCCGTATTCGGAAAGCGCCTTAGCGCACTGCAGGATCACGATCGCGTGTTCGTCGAAGAAACCGCCCGGGCCGGTCGTGACCACCCCGGCTTTCAGCAGCGCCGTCACAAGGTTCTCGTCGACTCCGGAGCGCTCGAGAAGTTCTTCGCGACTCAGCCGGACGCGGGTCGGCGCCACTGCCGCCGTGTCGGATCCGGCGGCTTCCCCACTGTCGGCCACCGACACCAGCCGCGGAACGCCGTAAGGGGATGCGGCAGCGGGCAGCTCGCCGTCGGGCTGGGCATCCAGTTGCGCCCTGATCACCTTCAGCGGGAGGTAGTGGTCACGCTGGGCGGTCAGGATGAACCGCAAGCGCGCGCAGTCGTACGCGGTGAACCTGCGATACCCCGACGCGGCGCGCTGCGGCGTCACCAGTCCCTCGGACTCCAAGAACCTGATCTTGGAGATCGTGACATCGGGGAAGTCCGGCCTCAGCAGGTCCAGTACCGCCCCGATCGACATCCCGGCCAGGGCCGGGCTATCGGGTGCGCTCACTGACCCCCGGAACCTCCGTCGCCGTCGCCGTGTTTGGGCCCCGTCATAAACACCAGGCGGAATTTGCCGATCTGCACCTCGTCACCGTTTGCCAGGACCGCCGAATCCACTGGCTCGCGGTTGACATACGTCCCGTTGAGGCTGCCGACGTCGACAACGTGGAATTCGTTGTTATCCAGCCGAAATTCGGCGTGGCGGCGGCTGACGGTGACATCGTCGAGGAAGATGTCGCTGTCGGGGTGCCGACCGGCCGACGTGACGGGCTGGTCGAGCAGGAAGCGGGATCCGGCGTTCGGTCCCCGTTTGACGACCAGCAACGCCGAGCCCGCCGGGAGGCCCTCCACCCCGGACACCGCACTCTCGCCCCCCGTCTGTGCGGGGGCGTCCAGCTCGTTGAGGAAGTCGGCCCTGAAGACGGAAGTCGTCTCCACGGTGACTTCGTCAGAAGTCTGGTCTTTCCCCATATCGGAGTCCATGTCCGTCACGCGCTGCTCCTCACTGGCCGCTGTGGCGTTGTCCGACCGTGCCGCTCGGACCGGTCGACCACGTGTCCCTCTTCGCCCGTCGTGTTTGTCACTGCCTGCTCGTCCTGATGTGTCGACCGTACCGTGCACCGATCGACAATGTCCCCACCGCCGTGGGATCGGAATCCCGACGGTTCCCCGCACCGGGGAGCTGCGCGAACCCATGCGAAGACGTATCCCCGCGAGCGGGGCGTGACACTCCGATGATCGAGCCGCCGCGCCGCACGCTGTCGCCGCGCACGACTGGCAGGCACATTAGCAACCGTCATTCGGTCAGCATGCCGCGGTAGGCCTGCGCGTCGAGCAACCCCGCAATGTCCGACTCCAACTCGGAGACATCCGAGACCTGAACTTCCAGCAGCCAACCGGCGCCGTAGGGATCGGAGTTGACCAGTTGCGGGCCGCCGTCCAGGTCGCTGTTGACCGCGGACACGGTGCCCGCGACCGGGGCGTAGAGGTCCGAAACCGATTTCGTCGACTCCACCTCGCCGAAGGGTTCGCCTGCGGTGAGTTCGGTGCCCACTTCCGGCAACTGGACGAAAACCACATCACCCAACGCCGACTGCGCGAAATCGGTGATCCCGATCCGCGCGGTGTCGTCCCCGCTGCGGCGAACCCACTCGTGTTCGGCGGTGTAATGCAGATCGGGCGGGATATCGCTCACGGTAATCCTGTTCTGGTCGGGTTCACTTGACCGGCTGAGCGTATTCGTGCGGTTTTGGTTGCCGCAAGGTGGTCACATCGACTCTGTCGGACTGCTGTACCGACATTCGCGCACCGACCCGTTTGATGCTGTCCTCCGCGCCGCCCGGAATGTTCATCGCCGCGGCCAGTGTCGGCGGATCACCAATCGCGAGAACCGAATACGGCGGCGACAGCGTCTTGTTGTCAACGGTCAGCGAGCCGGGAACACCGGCTACCCAGGTGTCGACACCCACCCGCACGGACTGGCCCGCATCGTCGACCTCGATCGCCTCGGCGCCGGCGGCACGCAACTCGTTGATCACGTCGAGCATCGCCTCCGGCGACACCCCGGGCCCGGGATCCTCGATCGTGACGGTGACGCCCGGCCCCGTGGCCCCCACGACGCCGACCAAGATGGACAGCGCCGCCAGCCTGGCCTGCGCGCTCTGAATCGCGGCCTGATCGGTGTTTCCGGAGGCCTGCAACGAATTCAAGGTGTTCTGCAGCTCGCTCACTTCGGTGTTGAGCGTGGCTTCGCGCTGCCGCAGCGAGTCCAGCAGGACGAGCAGGTCCGCGGGGCGCGCCGTGTCGAGAGCGTCGCCGGTCTGGGTTTGGCGGACCTGTGTGGCGATGGCGATCCCCAGGAGCAGGCACAACACGATGGCCAGCGTCCCGAAGGCCAGACCGGTGCGGCCGCCCCGCCGGAGTCCGGACCACCCGCTGTGGCGCACGGCCCCGATTTCGGGCCGCGGACGGTGGGCCGGCAGTTCGTGGCGACCGCCGCGCCGCTCGTCCGGGGCGCTCTGAGCCTTGTCGGTGTCGCGCCCGGGCGGGCCGTTGTTCATGCTGGTCTCGTTTCCGTCAGGCACCGAACAACCGGCGGCGCAGCGCGGCGGCGTTGCCGAAGATTCGGATGCCCAGCACGACGATGATCGCCGTGGACAACTGGGTGCCGACGCCCAGTTGGTCGCCGACATAGACGATCAGGGCGGCCACGAACACGTTGAAGACGAACGAAACCACGAACACCTTCGAGTCGAAGATCCGCTCAAGGTATGCACGCATCCCTCCGAACACCGAATCCAGTGCAGCGACCACGGCGATCGGCAGATAGGGCTGGATCACCTCGGGCACCGCGGGGTGGAAGACCAGGCCCAACAGGATGCCGACCGCAAGCGCCGCGATACCGATCATGCGCGCCTCCCCGCCTGTACCCGTTCTCGGCGGTCGCGTGCCACGCGGACTCTGCTCACTGGGCCCCCATCTGTCTGGCGAATTTGACATCCCGGATCGATCCGGCAGGCAGCGCGAGGCCGTCGGTGACCTTGACGGTGATGTCCACACCGTAGGACACCTCGAGCAACCTGAGCCGCTGCAAGCCGGGACTGCGGTCGAACGCGTCGCGCATCGCGTGCGGCGGTCCGATCGCCAGGATCGTGTAGGGGCTGCTGGTGGGACTGTTGTCGACCAGAATCGCACCGCCGGCCTGGCGGATGGTCGCGTTCGGCCCGATCCGCACGCCGCCGACCGAGATGGCCTCGGCACCGCTCGCCCATAACGAGTTCACGACCAGCTGCAGGTCGCGGTCCAGGATGACCTGGGTGCTGCCGCTGACCCGTTGTTTGGACACGTCGGAAAGGTTCGGGCTGACACCCGGGTCGGTCACGGTCACGTTCAGGCCCGGCCCGATGATCGGTGTGCTGGCCGCCGCCAAGCTCAGCGCGTCAAGCCGGGTCAACAGCCGCTGCCCCGCGGCGTCGTCGGCCAGCGCACGGCGCTGCACGTCGTCGACCCGCGCCGACAGGACACCGCGTCGCCGCGCCAGGTCGCCGTCGGTGGTTTCCGCCGAACGCACACTGCGGACCAGCAGCTGCTGCTCGGTGCGGACGCCGGGTGCAACCGAGCGGGCCTGGGTGACCGCGAACGCGAACACCGCTGCGATCAACAGCGCGGCCAGGGCCTGCCAGATCCAGCCGACGGCACTTCCGCGCGGGGCATACGGCGTGCTCGACCGGCTTCGTCTGGCCGCTGCCTCGGCGTAACCGGGGTCCAAGTGCTCGGAGAGCAACGCGCGCAGCAGAGAAGGCACCGGGATGTGAGGCGGTCGCGCAGCCGCATGGGCGCTGTGGCCGGCGTCGGGGTCGTAGCCCCCGAGGATGCGGTCAGCCTCGGCCATGCTCACCCGAGTCCTGTGCAGCCGCTCGACGCGCGCGCCGCTCGAGCTTGGGCATCCGGCGCGCCACCAGGGTCATCTGCACCGCGTAGAGCACGAACGCCCACAGGTACATGTACATACCCCAGAGCAGAAACGCCCATCCGCAGGCCCACACCACCCGGCTCCATAACGCGTCCCAGGTTCCCAGCAGAACGAGCGGAAAGCCAGCCATCAGGGCGAAGGTCGCGGCTTTGCCCACGTAGGTCACCGGCAGTGCGGACAGACCACGGCTGCGCAGCAACGGCAGCGTCGCGGCCAGCAGCCCGTCGCGCGCCAGCAGGACGATCACCAACCACCAGGGCACGATGCCGCTCAGCGCCAACACGATCGGCACGCTGACCATGTAAAGGCGGTCGACGGCAGGGTCAAGCAGGACGCCCAGGCGCGAGAACTGGTCGAGCAGCCGCGCGATCTTGCCGTCGGCCCAGTCCGACGCGCCGCTGAACAGCAGGATCGCCACCGCCCAGCCATGGGCGTGCGCGACCAGCAGGGCGTAGCCGAATACCGGGATGAGCGCCAGGCGAAGGACGCTCAGCGCGTTCGGCACCGTCAGCACCCGGTCGGACGGAGGCAGCGGCTCCATGAGCGGTGACCTTAACGCGGCGACGAAGCGGTCCGCAGCGCGGACCGGGCCGCGAACGTGACTTCACGGCGATTTTTCGCGGGCGGAATTTCTCGCCCTGACGTCACGTGCACCGACCAGCGCCCTCCTAGCGGAACACCCCGGGCAGGCTCAGAGTCGACAAGGTGTCGTCGGACAGCGGGTTGTCGTTGACCATGTAGGTCCACGTCGACGTCGGCCGCGCGAGCTTGGACAGGTCCAATCCCGGCTCCTCCTCCAGGACGTCGGCGGTCTCGAACGTCTGCTGGGCTGCCTCGATGGCGTCCGCGGCCAGTGATGCGAACGCATCAACCGCCAACCGGTGGAACTCGTCCAGCGGGTTCTGGCGGCCCAGCGCACGCAGATGGATGCTCTCGCGGATGTCGGCCAGATACGCCAGGTGATCGGCCCAACCCCGGTCCAGGTGGTAGAGCATGATCTGCCGGCAGATCGTCTCGAGCCTTTCCTCGGAGATGTTCTCCGACAGTTCCTGGTAGCGCGCGGGCGCCAACTCGGCCAGTTCCTCACGCGCGGTCGTGGTGCGCAGCAACGTGTTTCGCCGATCGACGATGATGGCACGCTGCTGGGCGATCAGCTGGTTGTAGCGCCACGTGTTGGCGTGCACGTCCAGCATCCGGCCCTCGGCGACGCGTTGGGCGTGGTCGAGCAGGCCCGCCGCCTTCGGGCTGAGGACCCGGCCGTCTTCGTCGGTCTGGGTGGGCAGCTTGTCGCTGTCCAGGTTGGCCACCACCACGTCGTCCTCCCAACTGGAGAAGAACACCGTCGAACCCGGGTCGCCCTGGCGTCCGGCCCGCCCGCGCAGCTGATTGTCCAGCCGCTGGGTGTGGTGGCGGCCGGTACCCACCACGTGCAGCCCGCCCAGTTCGGCGACGTGCTTTTTCTGGGCGGAGTGGTCGCTTACGTCGGAGCCGCCGAGCCGGATGTCGGTTCCCCGTCCCGCCATCTGGGTTGACACCGTCACCGCACCGTATTTGCCCGCCTCCGCGATCACCTGCGCTTCCTCGGCGTCGTTCTTCGCGTTGAGCACCACCGCCGGGATGCCACGGCGCACGAGTCGCTCGTGCAACTCCTCGGATTCGGCCACGTCGCGGGTGCCGACCAGCACCGGCTGGCCGGTCGCGTGCACCCCGCTGAGGTGCGCGACGATCGCATCGTTCTTTGCGGCGGCGGTGACGTAGACGCGATCGGACTCGTCCTCGCGAACGTTGGGCTTGTTCGGCGGTATCGGCGACACACCCAACCTGTAGAACTGGCGCAGCTGCTCGCCGGCGGCCAGCGCGGTCCCCGTCATTCCGCACACGGTCGCGTAACGGTTGACCAGCGCCTGCACCGTGATGGTGTCGAGCACCTCGCCGGTCTCGGTGGTCTCGATGCCCTCCTTGGCCTCCACGGCGGCCTGCAGACCGTCGGGCCAGCGCTGCAGTTGCGCGATGCGGCCGCGGGAGGAGTTGATCAGGTGCACCGCGTCGTCGCGGACGATGTAGTGGATGTCGCGCTGCAACAGCACGTGGGCGTGCAGGGCGACGTTGACCTCGGTCAACGTGGTGCCCACGTGTTCCTCGGAGTAAAGGTCGATGCCGCCGAGCGCCTTTTCGACCTTGTGCGCACCCGCTTCGGTGAGATGGACGTTGCGGCTGTCGGCATCGGTGTCGTAATCGGTGCCCGCGACGAGCTCACCGACGAGCGTGACGATCTCCAGGCGCGGCGTCTCCCGGTGCGTGGTGCCGGCCAGCACGAGTGGCACCAGCGCCTCGTCGACCAGCACCGAGTCGGCCTCGTCGATCAGGGCGACATCCGGGTTGGGCGAGACCAGGTCGGCGACGTCGGTCACCAACTGGTCGCGCAGCACGTCGAAGCCGATCTCGTTGACCGAGGCGTAGGTGACGTCACAGTCGTAGGCGGCCCGGCGATCCTCCCGTGTGGACTCCGCGGTGATCCAGCCGACGGACAGGCCCATGGCCTCCAGCACGGGTCCCATCCACTCCGCGTCGCGGCGGGCGAGGTAGTCGTTGATGGTCACCACATGGACGTGCCGGCCGGCGAGGGCGTACCCGGCGGCCGCGATCGCGCCGGCAAGGGTCTTGCCTTCACCGGTGGCCATCTCGATCACGTCTCCGGCAAGCATCCGCAGTGCCCCCAGCAACTGCACGTCGAAGGGACGCAGCCCGGTCGCGCGCTCGGCCGTCTCCCGGGCGATCGCAAGATACTGCGCGATATCGTCCGATTCCGCGAGGTCGTCGAGCTTGAGCAGTCCGGCGGCCTTGCGCAACTGCTCGTCGGTGAGACCGGCGGCCTCCTCGCCGTACTCCGACGAGGAGGTGACCGCGCCGAGGGAACGGCTGCGGTCCTTTTCTGTGCTGGCACCGAGTAGTCGCCAGAATCGGCTGGTCACGCGGCCCGGATGGGCCCGGCTGGTCTTGGGCACATCACAACGGTACGCGGGCCCGGCCGTTGGTCTGCGCGCCGACGTGCTCCGGTGCACGACGTACGGCGTCCCGCTGCTCGGAGCGGGTCAGGCCAGGTTGGAGCGACGCGGATAGGCGACGGCGGGGTCGGTGAGCACGTTGACGACGGCGGGCAGCCCGCTGGCAAAGGCGCGTTCCAACGCGGGCCGCAGTTCGGCGGGCGCGGACACCAGCTCGCCGTGGCCGCCCAGGGCTCGCGCCACCTCGTCGTAACGCGTGCCCGGGCGCAGCTCGGCCACCACCGAGTAGCCGTAGAGGGCCTCCATCGGGTGCTTCTCCAGCGCCCAGATTCCGTTGTTGCCGATCACCGACACGACCGGAACGTTGTGCCGGACCAGGGTGTCCCATTCCATCCCGCTGAAGCCGAACGCGCCGTCACCCTGCAGCAGGACGACCTGACGGTCCGGCCGGGCCAGCTTGGCGGCCAGAGCGTAGCCGGGGCCCGAACCCAGGCACCCGAACGGGCCGCTGTCCAGCCAGCAGCCGGGCTCATAGCTGTCGATCACCCGGCCGGCGTAGGAGCCGAAATCGCCGGCGTCGATGACGACGACGGCATCGCGATCCAGCATCGGGGCCAACTCGGCGTACACCCGCATCGGGTGCAGCGGAATCCTGTCGTCGCCCAGGTCGGCTTTCTCCGCGTCGCGCGCGGCATTCTCGGTCGCACGCAGCTGTTCGATCCAGTCCCGGTGGTCGGTGCCGCCGGCCCCCGTCCCGTCGGCCAGGGCCGAGAGGATCACGGTGAGGTCGCCGTAGAGCGCGGCGGCGACGGGGCGAGGATGGTCGCGCCCGGGTTCGGCGCGGTCCGCCACGACGAGCTGGGTCTGCGGACCGAACACCGCGCCGAAGCCGAGCCGGAAATCCATCGGTACCCCGACAACCAGAGCCACGTCGGCTTCGCCCAGCGCTTTCGCCCGCGCGCGCGACAATGCCATGGGATGGTCGGCCGGTACCACGCCGCGGGCCATTCCGTTCATCAGCACGGGGATCCGCCGTTCCTCTGCCAGCCGGAGCAGCGCCGATTCCGCATGCCCCCACCAGACGTTGGTGCCCGCCATGATCACCGGCCGGCGCGCCGCGGACAGCAAACTCGCGGCACGGTTCAGCGCGTGGGCGTCCGTCTCGCCCGGCGCAGTCACCGATGTCGTGGCGAAGAGCGCTCCGGGCCTGCCGTCGTCGTCGGCCATCGAAAACACGTGGTCCATCGGGAAATCAACGAAAGCCACACCCGACGGCGCGGCCACCGCGGCGCGCAACGCCTCGTCGACGAGCCGGCCTGCGGCGTCGGCGGACTGTGCGGTGGCGGCGAAACGTGCCAGCGGCGCCACGAACGGCACGTGGTCGATCTCCTGCAGCGAACCCATCCCCCAGCGCGCCGCCGGGGCCCGGCCGCCGAGAACGACAAGGGGCGACTGATTCTGCTGAGCGGCCGCCATCGCGCTCATCCCGTTGGTGATGCCCGGCCCGGCGGTCAGCGCCGCCACGCCAGGAAGCCTCGTGACCTTGGACCAGCCCTCGGCGGCGAAGGTCGCCGTCTGCTCGTGGCGGGTGTCGATCAGGCGGATACCCTCGTCGTGGCAGCCGTCGTAGATCGAGAACAGGTGGCCGCCGGATAGCGTGAAGATGGTGTCGACACCGCTGGCCTTGAGTCGCCGCGCGACGAGGCGGCCGGCATGAATGGTCTGGGTGGAGACGGCGTCGGTGCTCATCACCGCAGCCTATCCGCCGCGTTCCCGATGCATTCCCGATACAAAGGAGACTTCGAGCGTGGGCGCGAAACCGTTTAAGCCGTCGATCGATTGGTCGACGGCACCCGTGGAGTCGCTGCGCTGGGTCGCCGTGGCCTGGGTGATCAGCGCCGTCTGCGTCGTGGTCGCGCTGGTCGCCTTCAGGTACTTCACCCCGTGGGGACGGCAATTCTGGCGGATCACCCGCGGGTATTTCGTCGGAGCGCGCAGCGTTCCCGTCTGGGCCATGCTCGGTGTGCTGTTGCTGTCGGTGATTCTGTCCGTGCGGATCATGGTGCTGCTCAGTTACCAGGGCAACGACCTCTACACGTCCGTGCAGATCGCGGTACAAGGCCTGGCGGCCGGCAACGAAAAGGTCAGACAGTCCGGGGTTCACGGTTTTTGGATGTCCCTGGTGATCTTCAGCCTACTGGCGTCCCTGTACGTCATCCGCATCATGACCGACGTCTACCTGACGCAGCGATTCATCATCGCCTGGCGGGTGTGGCTGACCGGCCACCTCACCGATGACTGGCTCGCCGGGCGGGCCTACTACCGGGACCTGTTCATCGACAACACCATCGACAACCCCGACCAGCGCATCCAGCAGGACATCGACATCTTCACCGCCAACGCCGGCGGCACGCCGAACATCCCGTCCAACGGGACCGGGAGCACCTTGCTGTTCGGGGCCGTCAACGCGTTGGCGTCGGTGCTCTCGTTCGCCGCGATCCTGTGGAACCTGTCCGGAAACCTCGACGTCCTCGGCGTGACCGTCCCGCGCGCGATGTTCTGGGTCGTCTTGGTCTACGTGCTGATCGCGACCGTCGTCGCGATCTGGCTGGGCCACCCCCTGATCTGGCTCAGCTTCAACAACGAGAAGCTCAACGCCGCTTTCCGTTACGGCCTGGTGCGGTTGCGGGACGCCGCCGAGGCGGTCGGCTTCTACCGCGGTGAGCGAGTCGAGCGGGCACAACTGTGGCGGCGCTTCACCCCGATCATCGACAACTACCGCAGGTTCGTCCGCCGCACCATCGTGTTCAACGGGTGGAACTTCTCGATGTCGCAAGCCATCGTCCCGTTGCCGTGGGTGATCCAGGCCCCGCGGCTGTTCGCCGGCCGCATCGACTTCGGAGATGTCGGGCAGAGCGCGACGGCCTTCGGCAACATCCAGGATTCGTTGTCGTTCTTCCGCAACAACTACGACGCCTTCGCCGCATTCCGGGCCGCGATCATCCGATTGCACGGGCTGGTCGACGCCAACACACGTGGCCGGGCCCTGCCGACGATCCTGGTCAAGGACAGTGAGGACGCGGCGGTCGAACTCCGCGGCCTGGAAGTGCGCACCCCGGGCGGAGACCAGCTGATCGACCCGCTCGACGTGGCGCTGGACCGGGGCGAATCGTTGGTGATCACCGGGCGCTCGGGGTCCGGCAAGACCACGTTGCTGCGCAGCCTGGCCGAACTGTGGCCGTACGCCTCGGGGACGCTGTGCCGGCCCGCAGGCGACTACGCGACGATGTTCTTGTCGCAGCTGCCCTACGTGCCGCTGGGCGACCTGCGCAGCGTGGTGTGCTACCCGAACTCGCCGGACGAGGTCTCCGACGACGAATTGCGCGCCGTGCTGGGCAAAGTTGCGCTGACCCCGCTGATCATCCGGCTCGACGAAGAGCAGGATTGGGCCAAGGTGCTCTCCCCCGGCGAACAGCAGCGGGTCGCCTTTGCCCGCATCTTGCTCACCAAGCCCGCGGCGGTATTCCTCGACGAGGCGACCTCCGCTCTCGACGAAGGGCTGGAGTTCGCCTTGTACCAGCTGCTGCGTGCCGAGTTGCCGGAATGCGTGCTGGTCAGCGTCAGTCACCGGCCCGCCGTCGAGCAGCACCACGAACGCGAGCTGCACCTGTTGGGCGGCGGTGACTGGCGGTTGGGTCCGGTGGACAAGGAGCCTGTGCAGGTCTAGGAAGCTGTGGGCGCGTTTCCCGCGAGGCTGTAAATCTGCAGGCCGCTACTCGCACTTACCCTGCAGAATTACAGTCTCGGCGTGGCGTGCCCGCCCGCGACCCCGTGGGCCGCGTGCGCTCCGGCGCGGCGCCCGAAAAACGACCCCTCCCCCAGCTGCGTGCCGCTGGCATAGCCTTTGCCGTCCTGCGCGATGTTGGACGCGCACGCCCCGACTGCGTACAGCCCCGGGACGACGCTGCCGTCGGCGCGCTGCACCTCACCGTCGACGGTCACCGCCAGACCGCCCATGGTGAATCCCGAATACATCGCCCGCCCCAGCGACAAGTCGAACACAGCCCAGGGTCCGTTGTCCTGTGCTGCAAGGTATTCCGGCTGCTTGTGGAAGTCCGGGTCCTCGCCCGCGACCGCGAATGCGTTGTAGCGGTCCAGCGTGGCCGCGAAATTACCGGCAGGGATGCCCAGCGCGGTTTCCAGCTCGGCGATCGTCTCGTAACCGTCGAGGAACTTGATCAGCGGCATCTCGGGCATCTCCGTGTGCGCTTCGTCGACGATCAGGTATGCGGTCTGGTCCGGCTGCTCCAGCACGAACGCCGAGGTGCGCGAGTGGTAGGAGTCCTCGGCGACGAACCGCTTACCCTCCTTGTTGACGATCAGGCCGGTCAGCAGGACCTCCGGCGGATACGCCGCCGCGGTGATGAACAGCTCGTCCATGTATTGGGTGGCCCCGCCCGCCGAGACGCCCAACCGGATGCCCAGCCCGTCGTCGTTGGGGTTGCCCAGGATGTAGGGGGCTACCAGGCCGTGGTGTTTGGTGCGGCGCGGCTGGCCCAGGGCGGGCGTGTGCTCGGCGACCATGTCCGGGTTCATCGCGAACCCCCCCGCCGCGATGACGACCGCTTTCGTCTTGACGGCGCCCGTTTCGGTGAAATGCTTCCAGGCGACGCCGACCACCGCTCCGTCGTCCACGATCACATTGGTGGCCCTGGTCTCGTAACGGACCCGCACTCCCAACGCGTCAGCTCGCTTGACCAGCAGGTCCACCACCAAAGACGCACCGCCCAACTCGCCGGGCACCGGCACGGAATGCCCACGGGGAGCCGGCATGGCCTGTTCGCAGAAGGGCCACACCTTTTCGTTGCCGGTGTAGCTCAATCCCTCGGTGCCCGGCGGGACCACCACTTTGCCCGGGTAGTAGCTGCGCTCGAACTGGAATCCGAGGCCCTCCAGCCAGTTGAAATGCTCGACGCTCTCGTCGCAGTAGGCGCGGATCTTGTCAATCGCGGGTTCGCGTGACACCGCAACGAGGTACTTGTACATTTCCTCGGGCGAATCAGAATGACCGGTGGCCTGCTGCACCGCCGTACCCCCGCCAAGGTAAAAGTGCCCTCCGGCAAGGGAAGTGGTTCCGCCCGCCGCGGCGGCACACTCGAGCACCAGCACCCGCGCGCCGGTGGCCGCAGCGCTGACCGCGGCGCAACCGCCCCCGATGCCGAATCCGATCACGACCACGTCGACATCGTCGGACCAGGAGTCCACCGTGCTCGCGCCGACCGTTGCCGGTGTCTCGGTGTTCATCGGCGCCACTCCTCCTCGTCGCAGCGCGCTGCATCGTCGCCGTCGCGGCTCACCGCTGCTCCTGTTTGATGCTGCTCCTGTTTGATGTAGTCGTAGAACGCCCGCATCTCGGGCGAGGTGTAGGCGATCTCCAGAAACGGCACGCCCGCCCGGGGTGCCGACACATAGGCGAACCGGATACCGCCGGGCATCACGCCCTGTTGCACGACCTCGGCACCGCGGTCGGCGGCCCGCGCCAGCGCCGCGTGGAACTGCCCGGGGCTGTCGGCCTCCGTGCAGATGTGGTGCAGCCCAGGTCCGGAGTCGCGCAAAAAGTCACTATAGATGTTCTGGCCGCGGACCGGTGAGATCAGCTCCAGCTGCATGTCCCCGAGATAGCTCAGGGAAATGCCGGCGACGAAATCCACCGGCTCGCCGAAATAGCTGCAGCTATCCGAAGCAAAGTGCACGTCCGGAATCCGGACCCACTTGCGGACGCCCAACAGGCCGGTGAGAGCCATTTCGGTGGCGTCCAGGTCCGGGGTGACCCAGGCGATCTGCGTGGGCGCTGAAACGGAGGGGGGCATCGCCTCGCAGGATAGCCCAGCGTGCCGACCGCCAGAAAGGGCCTCGGGGCCTTTGCCGCAGCCAGCCCAGTCGTACCCGTCGGCGCCGCATGAACACGTTCTAATTCAGCCAGGGCGACCGGGCCTGGTGGCCGTTTGTCAGGCCCGGCCCAGTACGTCGACAAGCAACTGGAGCTGAGCGTCGAAAACCGCCTCGGGCTCAGTCAGGGTGTCGGCGCCGTACTGGCCGAACACCTCCAGGCTGATCGCGCCCAGCACCCCCGCCCACAGCAAAAAGCATTTGGTGACCACGCGATCGTCGCCGGGAAAGCCGAATTCCTGCCGAAGCCGCCGGAAGTCGGACGACATCGGTTGCGAAGCAACATCATTGGTCAATCGGATGTCGCCGGTGGCGATCCCGGCGGACACGGCGTCCAGGAACGCCCCGACCACCCTGGTGCCGACCGCAACCGTGCGCTCGGCCGGGGCGTGATAGCCGGGGACCGGGCTGCCGTACAGCAGGGCCCAGCGGGACGGGTGGGTGATCGCCCAGCCCCGCACCGCCCGTGCGATCGCGACGACGTCGTCGCTCCAGAGCTCGCCGCCCGTCTCGCGGGCCCGATCCACGGTGTCGGCCAGGTCGGAATAGGCGTCGACCAGCAGCAAGGTCAACAGCTCGTCGCGGCTGGACACGTAGCGGTACACCGCCGAAGACACCATTCCCAGATCGCGCGCTATCGCACGCAGCGACAGGCCGGTCGCACCGCGCTCCACCAGTTGTCGACGTCCCAGCTCGACGATCCGCGCCTCGATCTGTTCCCGCGACTCCTGGCGTTTCCCCACACGGCGAGTCTCGCACAACCGAGATCACCGCTCTTGATTGTTCCCGACGAGTGTGGCAGCAGCATCGCCGGGACCCGCGCGGTGCGGGTCCGGGGCCGCAAGACCGGACAACCGCGGTCGGTGGTGGTCAACCTGCTGTCCGTCGACGGCGTGGACTATCTCGTCTCACCGCGCGGAAACACGCAGTGGGCGCGCAACGTCCGAGCCGCGGGCGTCGTCGCATTGGGCCCGCGCCGGCACCGCACACGCGCCCTGGTGCGCGAGGTGGACGACGCCGTCAAACCCGACATCGTGAGGCGTTACCTGGCCAGGTGGTACTTGGCAGGTCAGGGGGTTTGTACCCGGGTGGCTGACACCGGACTCCAGCGACGGGCAGTTGCGTACCGCCGCACCATTGATTCCGGTCTTCGCGCAGGCTCCGGCGGCCGTGCCGGGTGCCTCGCACTGATCAACTCGGGTCGGCCGTCGCGCCCAAGTCCTGGCGCACCTGTTCTGAGGCGGCCCGCCACGACACCGCGGCGGGGAAATCCCCCCACATGCTGTTGAAGATACCGACGATCTGCCCCGGTCCGCCGTCGGGTGCCACGTATACCGGCCCGCCCGAATCGCCCCTTCGGCTCTGCACCCCATGAGACATCGTGAACCACCCGTTGTTGACGCTCTCGACGATCCCGCAGGTTTCGCCGGTGGCCACCCCGAAGTGACACACCGGCTGACCCGCCTGAAGCGTGACGGTCGGATTCGACTGCAAGGGGCGCCCACCCGGCAGAAAGGTGCTCGGTGTGACGCCGTCGTCCAGCACGATCGCCTCGTAGTCATTGATGATCTGGTCGGTGGCCACTGTGGTACCGCTGGGCGTGTTGTCCCGGAAGGTGGCCATCCGGCCGATCGCGTTACCGCTCTTGTCGTAGACGGCACCCCCGCCGCGGCAGTGCCCTGCCGTGTACGCGACGCGCATCACCGGGTCGACGTAGCCCAGGGTGCACAGCCGGTTGTCCTGCAGGATCTCCATGCCCGGATACACCACGGTGGCCTGCGCGCGGGCCGCAGCGGACGGCAACGCAGGGACGAAGGCCGCGACAATGACTGGGGCGGTGAATGCGCGCAATGCTCGGCGACGCACCTGGGACTCCGATCCGTCGGCGCCGGATCTCGACCGAATCGAGACGACGGCGTTATTTTACCGTTACCCAGGAGTCTTCGCGCCCGCCGGCGCCGGCGTTACAGCGTCGTGACCATCAGGTCGCCGACTCGGACCGGGCCGGCTCGCGCGGCGCCCAACCCGGCGGACCGAACACGTATCCGAGCCGGTCACGGAAGCGGTCGGCGGTTCGCCAGTCGCGCGCGATGGCGACGTATTCGCGCGTTTGCAGCTTCCAGATGTTGAACGTGTCGACCTGCTTGGTGAGTCCGTAATGCGGGCGGAACACCTCCGGCTGGAAGCTGCCGAACAGCCGGTCCCAGATGATCAGGATGCCGCCGTAGTTCTTGTCCAGATAGAGCTTGTCCATGCCGTGATGCACGCGATGATGCGACGGTGTGTTGAAGACGAACTCGATCGGGCGCGGCATGGTGTCGATCCGTTCGGTGTGGATCCAGAACTGATAGATCAAGCTCACGGAAAAAGAGAAGAAGACCATCCACGGCGGAATCCCCAACAGCGGCAGAGGAATCCACATCAGGATTTCGCCGCTGTTGTTCCACTTCTGGCGCAGCGCGGTGGCGAAGTTGAAATACTCGCTGGAGTGGTGCGCCTGGTGCGTGGCCCAGATCAGGCGCACCCGGTGGGCGATGCGATGGTAGGTGTAGTACAGCACGTCGACACCGAGGATCGCGACGACCCACGTGTACCACCGGGTTGCCGAGAGGTGCCAGGGCGCCAGGTAGGCATAGATCGCGGCGTACCCCAGCAGCGCCAGCGTCTTCCAGCCCGCCGTGGTGGCCACCGAGACCAGGCCCATCGAGATGCTCGCCCTGGAGTCACGGGTCTGATACGCCCCGGCCCCCGGCCGGGACCCCTCGATGTCCGACGTGAGGCGTTCCAGCTTGCGGGCCGCGGACCATTCCAGCGTCAACAGCAACAAAAAGAATGGGACAGCGAACAGAACCGGATCCCGCATCAGAGGCGGAAGAACGGAAAGAAAACCCACAACGGAACTCACCCGCACAGGTTATTACGTTGCGCGATTTCGGTTGTCCGGTTGATTCGGCGTCAACGTGAACTATCGAGGCCCCGGTTGCACCGTCCCGATCGACGCCCCGGCGCCGTACCCGCAGCACGCCACCTGCGGCGACTGGTCGGGTTCGCCCGGGAATGCTCAGTCCGGCTGTTGCGCCGTCTCCCCCGCGTACCACTGCACCATGCGGACCCCCGGCTGCAGGGACAGTTCGGCCACCAGCCTCTCGAGCTTGGCCGGAGTGTGGCCGTCCATGAGCAGATGCACGCTCAGGGTGACATCGTCGTCGCCGGCCCGTCCGGCGTGAATGCCACGCAGCGTCATGTCGTTGCTGCTGGCGTGCTGCACAACCTGGGCGCGGACATACGTCTCCGCTTTGGGTCGGCAGGTCACCTGGACTAGGTACGGCTGGAGACCCTCGTCGTCTTCGACGTTCTCATCACGGTCGATCCATCGTCCGAGCGGGCGCCCGAGCACGTGGATGCCGAGGACGGCGCCGGTCGCGATCACTGTGAAGATCAGGTGTCCCGACGCGGCCAGTACACCTATCGCTGCCGAACACCACAGGGTGGCCGCGGTGTTGAGCCCGCGGACGTTGACCCCCTCGCGCAGGATCACCCCGCCGCCCAGGAACCCGATGCCGGACACGACATAGGACGCGACCCGGGTCGGGCTGGAGTCCTCCGTGGCGGCCGCATACAGCACGAACAGGGTCGCGCCGGCCGCGACGAGTGCGTTGGTGCGCAGTCCTGCCCGGCGCGCCCGCCACTGCCGCTCCACGCCGACGACGGCGCCGCAACCGACCCCGACGCCCAGCCGAAGGGCGAAATCTGCGACGCTCAGCGTCTGCATGACGGCACATTCCTCCCCTGCGCAGCGACACGGGCACCGCCGAGGCGGTGCTGGAAGCAGCGAACCACGATCAGGTGAACGAGAGGTGACGCCGGCCAAACCAGGCCGCAGCGCCCTCACTCGCCGCAAATCCTCACGCCGCCGAGCAGTCAGACCGCAACCCGACTGAGGGCGTTGACCATTCGCCTCCTCAGGAACGCGCGGCGTCCAGGCTAGTGCGGCGCGGTGAGTTGTTGGGGACAGTAGTATTTCGCCGCGATCGCCACGAACAGTGTGGCATGGTCGGTGGACAACCCCGGATTTTCGTTCTGCAGAGTGCGGACGAGCTCCGGGCCGGACTCGCCACTGCCGATCCAGCCGCACACCGCTTTGCCGAAGGCGATGGCTTGGTCCGGGTTGGAGTAGGTGAGACCCGCATCCCGCACCGTCGCCAGGAAACCCGTGTCGTCGAACGCGTCATCGGGGCTGGCGAATGCGGGTGCGGCGCCGCCGATCACAACGACAGCGCCCAGCAGCACCAGTAGCCGTCCCACGCGCGCGCAGCCCGATTCCGTCAGGCCTTGGACAGCTGATGGGGGCAGTGATACTTCGCCGAGATCAACGCGAAGTTGGGCGCGGTATCCATATCCATCCCGGGGTTGTGCATCGTGACGTCATGGACTACTTGCAGGCCGGTCTCGCCCGTTGTTCAGGAAGGAACACACCGCCCTGCCGGCGGCGACGGCACTCTCCTGGCTCGCGAAGGTGATACCGGCCTGGCTCAGTGCGGCGACGAAGCCTGCGTCGTCGCCGGCCGGTTCGGGGGGTTCTGCAGACGCGGGCCCGGAGAGACTTATCATCGCCGCGGCGCCGAGGAGCGCGACAATCAGCTTCATGATTTCCCCTTCCCCGCGCGCCGAGGAAATTGCGCCAACTCGTTGGTATCCGGTCACCGCCGCCGACTCCTGACCGTCACCGCGCACAGTGCTCGTTCGCGATTCTCCCCGCCGATCTTACAGATGGTTCTCAGCGTCGATGCTTTCCCGAAGACTCTCCTGAGCTGCGCGAAGCCACCCTCGCACCGCCGGCCTCGGACACCTGAACCCATCAGGGCGCTGCTGTTGGACCGAGTCGGTAAGACGTTTGTCTCCTAACCCCTGCGGGGTTCCGTCGGCACGACTTTGGGCTTGCCTTGTGACAGGTGCACCGCGTGAATGCCGGGCTTCTTGGCCAATTGTTCGAGTAGCGCATCGGGCCCTTCTTGATCGACGTTGTAGTGCTGCACGCTTTCGGGTTTCTCCGATATCTGTGCTACCAATTTCTTCAGTTTTTCCGGCGAGGTGCCGTCCCTGAGCTCTGCGAGCGGAGTCAGACGCTCGCGGACGGCGGCACGGCCCGCCGCAGCGGGAGCGCCCGCTGCGGCGGCGCTGCCGAGCATGCCCGCCAGCGACATCGACCCGAGCAGCCCGCCCTCGCCGAGGGCTGCTGCAGGCACCGACTCCGCGCCGGCGGCCGTCAACGCGGCGGCAACCGTCCGGATGGCCGGAGTGGCCGAGGCCCAACTGGGCGGCACCGTGAGCGCTCCGACCAGGGTGCCCCGGCCCAGGTTCGCCGCCACCGGGCTGACCGCGTCGTACAGGGTGCCGCGCCCGAATCCCAACCCGCCGAGTCCGGCCCCCAGCGCGTTGCCGTTGCCGCGTCGGCCTCGATGACGCCGCCCAGCGAGCCCGTCGCCACCGAATCGCCCGCGGAGTACGTCGCGCCGGCGGCCACGGCACGCCCTGCCAGGCTCGACAGGGCCATCTGGCCGAAGGCGCCGCCCTCGGGGGGCCAGCGAGACGGTCGGCGCGGCCGCCACAGTGGGGAACACCGAGGCGAGCGTCCTGATCGCCGGCGCAGCTTCGGTCCAGCCCTGCGGCACCGACATGCTTCCCACCAGCGCCGCCCTGCCCATCGAAGCTGACACCGGCGCACTGCCGACGGCGGAGCTCAGCATCGGCGTGACGACGCCGCTGGTCAACGGCGCCAGTGCACCGGAGATCGCTTTGGGGCCGCCCAGATAGGCGGCGACGCCCTGCCCGTTCTGCCCCCAGGCGTACGCCTGCCCGAACGACAGGAACGGGCCACCGGGGATGGTGCTCCACGACTGGGGAGAATAAATGCCGGTCAATTCGTCGAAGATGGTGTTCCAGTTGGTCAGCGCGTTCGGCAGATTCGACGGCAGCGTGAGTCCCGAGGTCGGTACCGCCGCGTTGCCCGAGGTGCCCGAGGCAAGGCTCTGCAGCGCGTTCGGCACGGCGCCGGTCAGCTGGGGCAGATGGGAACTGATGTTCAGGCCACCCGAGGAACCGGATTTGCTGACTGCGGCCGCCTGCATCGACCCGCCCGCGTCGGTGGTCGTGTACGGCGGGTCGATGAACGGGATCAGCTGCGAGGCGGCCGCCGACGAGCCGGCGTAGGCGTACATGACCGCGGCGTCCTGGGCCCACATCTCCACGTACTGGGCCTCGGTGACAGCGATCGCCGGCGTGTTCTGGCCCAGGATGTTGGTGGTGACCAGCGCCATGAGCACCGCACGATCGGTCCCGATCACCGGCGGTGGGACCGTCGCGGCGAAGGCCGTTTCGTACGCGGCGGCGGCGACCTTGGCCTGCGAGGCGGCCTGCTCGGCCTGGACGCCGGTGGCACTGATCCACGAGACGTACGGTGCGGCCGCGGCAGCCATCGCGGTCGACGAGGGACCCGCCCATGGCCCGACGGTCAGAGCCTCGACCGTGGAGCCATACGATGCAGCCATCGACTGAAGTTCGGCCGCCAGGTCGTCCCAGGCCGCGGCCGCCGCCAGCATCGGCCCCGATCCGGGACCGAGATACATCCGCCCGGAATTGATCTCCGGCGGAAGCGCGCCGAAATCGATCACCTGTCCACCTCCGGTCCGTTCAGGTGGCCGTCATCCTCATGACGAAACGCGTCGCTACACCCCCAAACATGTCCGAGCTGTACGGGAATCCCAAACACATGGTGCGCGTGTCACACGAATGGCTGCCGACCTCACCGACGAGGGAATCTGCGCAACCGTGGCCGGATGGTTCCGTCACCAACAAGCAGGAGCCGTTCCGGCAAAGTTACTTCTTTGCGAACCACATCGGTTTCACCCAGTCACGGTTGACGGGCCGGCGGCACCTGCGAGGTCAAGCCGGAAAACTTCGGCCAACCCCGTGAACCTCACCTGTTCTTCGCGTTGCCGCTTCCGTCGCCGAGTTGCTCGGGGCAGAACGAGAGAGCGGCGGCTTCGGCGAACTTGGCGGCACCGTCCAGGGTGAATCCGGGGTTGAGGTCGCGGATGTCCCTGAGGATTTCCGGCTCGCTGGTGCCGGCACCGGCCAGACCGCAGACCGCTTGGCCGGCTTTGACGGCGCGACCCGGGTCTTTGTACGCGATGCCCGCTTTGCGGATGGTCGCCAGGAAGGCCGCCGAGTCGTCGTCCTCGGAATCGGCGTGGGCCAGCGGCGCGAGGGCCAGAACGGTGGCGAGGCCGACCGATGCGGTGAGCAGTTTGCGTGTCATGACCTGTCCTTTCTCCGTGGTGTCAAGTGGGTCGTGGATTTGGGTGGGTCTTTGGTGGTGGTCGGCCCTTGCCGCAAGGCTGCGATGTCGACCCTTCGTGGGTCAGCCCGCTGCAGGAGGCCGTGTGATGAAGCGCGGGCGAAATCCGTAGATCGGGGCGCTGAACTCGTCCTCGTGCGGCCCGGTCATGCCTGCCAGGGGCAGCCCGGGCATGCCCACGGACCCGGTCTCTTCCATCACCATCGGGGTGGCGTTGCCCAGACTCTGGTAGGCCCCGGCCCCGATGCGGCTCGTCGCAGCGGCGACCGGGCTGACCGTCGCCCCGCTCGCACCCCAGGCCGGGGGCACCGAGACGGCCCCGACCAGGTTGGCGTGGCCGAGCTGAGCCGACACCGTCGCGGCGGAAAGGCTCGGCAGGCCCGGGGCCGCCCCGATCGGCCCGGTCAGAGCCAGCCCGGCGCCCAGATCGGAGATGCCGAGCGAGGAGCCGCCTTGGGTGGCGAACAGGAAGCTGTACGCCGTCACCGAGTCGATCATCGCCGTCGGGTTCATCATCCCGTTGGTGGTCATCGCGTTGGAGAAGTTGGTGGTCGTGTTGTTGTTGAGGACGCCACCGAGCAGCGTGCCGGTGTTTCCGTCCATGAGGTTGAACAATCCGGCCAGGCCCGTGGTGGAGGTGTTCGTGTTGGGCGCCAAGCCGAGCCACGCCAAGAGATCGGATGACGAGGCGGTGCTCGCCGACGCACCGTTGGCCGAGGTGGAAGCGGCCTGGTTGGCACCTTGGGTTGCCCCCCCGGAGTTGGTGGTGGACGGCGGTGCGGTCAGCGGCGTCAACTGGGTGGCCGCCGCTGAATTGCTGGCGTAGCCGTTCATCGCTGCGGCGTCCTGCGCCCACATGGCGGCGTACTGGGCCTCGTTGGCCGCGATCGCCGCGGTGTTCTGCCCGACGATGTTGGTGGCCACCAACATCGTCTGCTGTGCGCGGTTGGCGGCGATCACCGGAGGCGGCACCGTCTCGGCAAACGCCGTCTCGTAGGCAGCCGCCGCGGCGTCGGCCTGGGCGCCGGTCTGTTCGGCCTGTGCCGCGGCGAGGGCGAGCCATTCCAGATACGGCGTCGCCGCAGCCGCCATCGACGTCGACGACGGACCCAGCCAGCTCTCGTCGGTCAACTCCGTGATGATCGAACCGTAGGCGGCGGCCGTGGAGCGCATTTCGGCGGCGATCCGATTCCAGGCGGAGGCAGCGGCGCTCAGCGACGCCGAGCCCGGCCCCGCATACATCCGGGCGGAGTTGACCTCCGGCGGCAACATCGCGAAATCCAGCATGACTCTTCTCTCCTGAATTCTCCGAAAGCTGTTATCCGGCCGCCGGCGGGCGCGGGATCACGACGGGGCGGAACCCGTACTTGGGGATGGCGCGGCGACGCCCGGCCGCGCCGGTGATCGGCCCCGCGAAGCCGCCCGGCCCGCCCGCGCCCGGCCCGCCCGCAGCCGGCGACGAGCCGATGTCGCTCAGGCCGGTGACCGGCGTCGCCACCTCGGCAGGGCTGATCGCCGCCGCCGACGCCCAACCGGGGGGAACCGACACCGACCCGACCAGGCTGGCATGGCCCACGGCTGCGGACGCCACGGATGCGTTGGACGCGGTGGATACCGCGCTGGCGAAACCCACTCCGGGAAGCGCTCCCGAGCTCGCCGCGGCGATATCGCCCAGACCCGAGAGCAGCCCACCGCCTTTGACACCGAGGAGGAAGCTGAAACCGGCGATCGATCCCAGGATGAAATTCGGTGCGAAAGGCCCCCCCGCGAGGGCTCCGTTGACGACAGCGCCGGAGAAGAAATTGCTGTTCAGGAAGTCGCCCAGAGCCGAGGCGTTCGTGTCGTTCAACGTGGCGGCCAGCCACGACGACACCGATCCCCACGACAACGACGACGATGCCGTCGACGTCGCCGGCGTGAGGCTTGACTGCACGGCGCCGGCCGCCGTGTGTCCCGCCTGGGTGACCGCCGCGGCCTGGTTGGCGACCCCGTCGGTCTGGCTACCGTTCGGCGGAGCGGTGAGCGGAGTCAATTGGGTGGCCGTTGCCGAAGCGCTGGCGTAGCCGTTCATCGCGGAGGCGTCCTGGGCCCACATGGCGGCGTACTGGGCTTCGTTGGCCGCGATCGCCGGAGTGTTCTGGCCGAAGACGTTGGTGGCCACCAACATCGCCAGCTGTGCGCGGTTGGCGCTGACAACGGGCGGCGGGACCGTCGCCGCGAACGCCGACTCGAAGGCCGTCGCGGCTGCGAAAGCTTGGCCCGCGGTCTGCTCGGCCCCGGTGGCGGCGGTGTCCAGCCAGGTCACGTACGGCGTGGCCGCGGCCAGCATCGACATCGACGACGGACCCATCCAGCCGGTGCTCGTCAACTCCGCGATCACCGATCTGTACGACGCCGAGGCCGAACGCATCTCGGCGGCAATCGTGTTCCATGCACCGGCAGCGGCCAGCATCGAACCGGATCCAGGGCCGGAATACATGGTGGCCGAATTTATTTCGGGCGGCAGCGTCGCGAAGTCCAGCATTGTTGCCCCTAGTTGTTCAACGGGCCGCGGCGGCGTTGGCCGCCTCGGTCGCGGCGTACGACCCGGCACCGGCCGCCAAGGTGGCCACGAACTTTTCGTGGATTTCGGCGGCCTGGGCGCTCAATGCCTGGAAAGTCTGAGCATGCCGCGCGAACTGAGCGGCCGTCAGCATCGACACGATGTCGGAAGCGGCAGGTACCACCCCGGTCATCGGCGGAGCGGTGGCGGCGTGCTCACCGGTAAGCGCTGAACCGATCTGCGCAAGGCGAGCGGCAGCAGCGGCCAGCGACTCCGGCTGCGCGGTGACGAACAGCATGGCAAGTCTCCTCACAGGCCTGTGGGCGCCGACAACGGCACCCTATATGACAATGACAATCGTTTCTATCAGGCGAGCCGGCATTCATTCCAGGCGGGTTGCTGCTGATCGCCCCGGAAGTTCAGCCATGATGGCTCCCGACTTAGCTTACCCTACCCTTAGGTATTTGATGCAAGTCAGTTGCAGGAGAATGAACTACGTTCAGCAGCGGTGATCACCAGAGGGTGAGAGTTCCCTTGCCGCAGAACTACTCAGGGGTTGAGAGCGGCCACGGTCGGATCGAAATGATCGTCGAACTCGGTATCGGACTATCGCCAGGAATCATTTCGCTCCTCACCTCCTCGCGGCCGGGGCATGCGCGGATGCCATCACGTGCACTTCGGGAGTGTGAGCCCGAGCGGAAAAGCCCGAGACGCCGCACCCCTCTCGTCAGAGCTTTGGCACCACACGGCGTATCCGGCCGGAGCCGGAAGCCACTTGGGCTCAACCCTTAATCCGGGAGGAGCTGTCCTGACCCTGGGCGTCTTTCGACGTTCGAGGTCAGTGGCCTGTATCCGCGTGGACGCCTCACCTAGCGAGGTGCCTGTCGTATCAACACTTACACCCCGAGGCGCCGAGAGTCAACGGTGCGGCGTGCTTGCGGTGCGTTACGCCGACATCACGAAAAGTGCCTGGGGAACGTCCGGCCGCCCTGGCCGCTCCAGCGGCCCCGACCTAATCCGGCTTCTTCTCGGCCACGGCCGCGCTGAGGCCCTCAGCGAGGTCCTCGCCGGTCAGCTCTTTGAAACGGCGCAGTTGCGCCTCGCTGAACTCGGTGAGATCGCTGGAGAGCACCACGTCCAGATCGTCGTCATCCAAACGGAAGCTGCGGTGGTCGCGGGCCTTCTCCACGACGTTGCGCACAAATCCCGCATTGCCCAAGATGTCGATCCCGCGAATCAGGTCCCCGTCTTCGGAGAAACTCTCTTCGTGGTAGAACTTCGTGTACGACGGGAGCAACGCGTGGGCCGCCTCGTCGGTGATGACGTCTTCGTTTTCCTCCCCCATCAGCTTGGTCAGTGCGACCAACTCGGGCGGGGTGTAACTGAAGAATTCGATCACCGTCGAAAAGCGCCGCCGCAGGCCCTGGTTCACGTCGAGCATCTTCTCCATCGCCTTGGCGTAGCCCGCGCCGAAAACCACCAACTCGTCGCGGTGGTTCTCCATGTACAGCAGCAGCGTGTTGATGATCGCGTTACCGTACGGGTCCCCCTGCGAGTAGCCCTTTTCGTGCAAGGTGTGCATCTCGTCGAAGAAGACCGCACCCCCCAGAGCGCCTTCGAGCAATTCCTCGGTGTTCTTCTCCGCATCAGCCATGTACCGGCCCAGCAGCTTGGTACGGCTGGTTTCTACCACGACCGGCTTGCGCAGCACCGTCAAGCCGCACAGTTGCTTGCTGAAAGCTCTTGCCACCGAAGTTTTTCCGGTGCCGGGAGGGCCCAGCAACAAGGTGTGACGCGAGGTCACCGGTACCGGGAGCCCCATCTTGGCGCGGGCCAGGTTCACCTTGGTCGTCGACTTGATGAGCCTGATCTCGCGCTTGGCGCGTTCCATGCCGAGCATTGCATTGAGTTCGGCATCCCCTTCGGCCAGGTACTTCGCCGCCGCCTCCGCGTGGCGCGCGGCCTCCGCCTGAGCGCGGGTCGGCGCGCTGTCGGGATCCCAGGGGTCGGTGCGGGCCTCGATGGTCTCCGGATCGGTCAGGATGAGCCGGAAGTTGGGGTTGTCCAACGCTTCCCGAGCCGGGGTGAACTTCGGGTCGCGGGAGTACACCCGTCGCAGGAGTTCGACGGCCTCTTCCTCGCGACCGACATGCCGCAGGCACATGCCTTGGGTGTACAGCGCGATGTTGGCCGCTCCCGGCACCCTGTCACCCGCGATGGCATCCTCTCCGCGCCGGAATGCCTCCTCGAAGACGCCGAGCGACGCCAGCGCGGTGGTGGCCATCGCCGCACCCGCCGCCTTCAACTCGGGGTGGCGCCAAGTCTTTCCCTCCGGAAATTGGGCGAGCACCTCGGGCCACCGTCCGGTGCGGAAGAAGAGCACCCCGCGCACGTAGTTGACCAGTTCCTCGTCAAAGGCATGACGCGAATCGATCCCGTCCAGCAGCTTCGCCGCTTCCTCGTAGCGCTTGGCCTGGGCCAGAACGGCGGCGTAGGCACATGCCAACGACTCGACGCTGGTGACCGCGAGCTTCAGGAACAGCCCGTCAGAGACCTCGGGCCGAAACTGCAGATCCGTGACACCGAGGCGACGGGTTTCCCACCCAAAGGTCCTGACCGCCGCCCAGGCTCCGGACAACACTTCGATACTCTGCTCACCGGCCAGGATCCGCGCCAACCAGCCGTCGCACATCGTCGGGTCAAGGCTGGTCGCGGTGGTGAACATCTGCGCCGCCACCTGCGCGTTATTGCTTGGCTGCAGCCCATTGACCGAAATTCCGGAGGCCAACAACCCGGCGACCATGGCGTTACGGGCGTCTTCGGCGGTGGTTTGCGGGCGTGTCATTGCCCCGTCGGCACGCTTTCGGCATCCTCCCGCACCTGGCCCACCGGCAGCACCAAGTCGTCGCCGTGGAGGAACTCACGGCTCGGTACGGCCAGTAGAGGCCGGGGCGTCGGGGCAGGCAGGCTGGCGCGCACCGCGGCCAGTTGGCGGCCGCTGAGCCGGTTGAGGCCCGCGGAAAGCTTCTTGGGCAGCCGGCCCTCGCTGTGGTAGCGCACCCAGGCCGACAGCCGGGGCTGCCCATCGCGGGTGTTGAGTCGCATGGTGATCACGACAGCGTCGACGGTTTCGTCGTCGGTGCGCAGGAGATCTTCCAGCGACTCAGTGGTGATGTCCGACGGCGTCAACCAGAAGCTGGTCGCGAATCCGTTGAAATGCTTGAGATGGCGCCACCCGGGACGGCTCCACGTAGCTTCGAGATCGGCAAGCACGGCTTTGTCGACCTCGGCGAGTTCGTCGGCGGTCAACGGCTTGGCCACACAGGACTGCCCGTCGAGATCCTGGGCGATCCTTTCGGTGGCCGCCACCAGCGTCGACGCCAGCGAATCGCGCGCCGCCACGGCAGCGACATTGCGTTGGGGGTCCATCCGCAGCACCAGCCAGGTTTTGCGCACATACGTCGTAGGGCGATCGCCCACCAACCCCCATTCCTCGGGACCCCAGTCTTCGAGTGCCGACAACTCCGCCGCGTTTCCTCCGCGGCGCACTTTCACGGTGACGACGTCGACATCGTCGAGGTGGATGTCGAACTGCTGCAGCTGCGCGACAATCGCCTGGATCGGCAGCGTGGCCGAACTCGCCCTGTGGCGGTGGCGCGCCGCCGAATCGTCTTCTCCGCCGTCGATCCCGATCACTGCGACCAAGTGGCCGTCATACTCGCGAAGACCGATTTTGTCACGCCCGAAACGGCGCTGGTAGTCGACGGCGGGCGTGCACCCCGTGGCCAACGCGGTGGCTGGGTCGGCGGACCAGTCCCACACCCAAGCGGCCAAGCCCGAGATCACCGTGATCCCGTGGTAGGTGACCAGCGACAGCAGAGTGACCAGCACCGCGAGCCCCACGCCGACCCACCAGGCCACATGGTGCTCGGCCTGCCAGGAGTCGGGGCAGTGGCTTGCCACGATCAGCATCGCGATGTCGGCCACGAAAACCGTGGTGACCCGCGGCCAGGACAACGACAAACCGAATCTGCGCTGAGCCTTCATTACCGTCCCGCCCTCATCGCTGCTTACGCGATCGCTTCATCAACATCGTGACACCGAACACCGCGCCACCTATCAGCAGCGCCCCGGTCAGCCCCCCCGCGGCCACCCAGACAGGCACCTGGTCGCGAGGCGGTGCCGGCTTGGGTACGTTCAGCGGCGCCGAAAGTCTTTGCGGCGGCTTTACCGGACCGTCGGGCACATCCCACGTCAGAGCAGCCACCGGATCAACAACACCGTACCCGACCTGATTGTCCACGCCGCGCGCGGGCGCCCGGGCCGTCCGGGTCAACCGGTTGATGATCTGGTGGGACGACAGCTCGGGATATTTCGCCCGCACCAGGGCGGCCACGCCGGACACGATCGCAGTCGAGAAGCTGGTGCCGCTCGGAACCAGCAGCGTGTTGTCCGGGCCGTCGATCGCGTTGATCAGACCGTCGTCGCGCGGCGAGAGTCCGATGACATCGGTACCTGGGGCGGCGATGCCGACCCAGGGCCCGGCGATACTCGACGGGCCCTGCCCCTGACCGCCTTGGGTGAGCGGACGGCCGTCATTGTTGACGGCACCGACAGTCAGGACGTAGTCGCTGAACCACGACGGCGTCACGACGGTGGTGACGGCGTTCCAGTCGCGCGGGTCGTCGGGCTGCAGCGGGTCGAACAGCGGGTTCTGCTTGCAGTCTTTTTTGCTGCTGTCGCCGGCGGCAGCCACGATGACCACGTTCTTATCGACCGCTGCGTAGCGGACCGCGGCTCCCAGCGATCGCTGGTCGATGACGTTGCGCGCGCTCATACAGGTCACATCGGAGAGGTTGATCACCTGGGCGCCCATGTCCGCGGCGTGCACAATCGCACGCGCCATCGTCTCGACGTTGTCGATTTTTGCCCGAGTCTGGGGATCCTCGTCGCCGGTGTAGGCGTCCTTGAGGCCGAACGCGTCGCTGGACTGCCGGATCGAGATGATGTCGACGTCCGGTGCGATCCCGCTGTAGGCGTCGGATGCCTGCGTCGGCGCGCCCGGTGGCGTGGGCAGTGCCGGGAGGAGCGGATGCGGCGCGCGCGGGTGGTCGACCTGGATCACGTGGCTCCTGCCCGGGTAGCCCGGTAGCGTCACCGTGCCGCTGTCCCCGCGGTTGGTGGCCGGCGCCTGCGCAGCGGGTGGCTCCACCCCCGGGGCCGGCGGCGGAGAAGGCGCAGCAGGTGGCTCCGCCCCGGGGGCCGGCGGCGGAGAAGGCGGAGGTGCGCCGAACGGCGGCGGGAACTCGGGCTCACCGGGGACCATCGTCACGGTCTGCGGCAGTGGGGACAACGTCACCGTCTGTGGCGGCGGCGCTTTCGCCGGTGGCTCGGTGGTGGGAATGGTGACCGGTTTGCGTGGGGCCGGGGGCAGCGGCACCGCCCCGCTGGCCGGCGCTGCACCGATCATCGACGCGACAATGGTTCCGTGCGCGTCGCAGTCGGACAAGCCGTCCCCGCCCATGATGTAGTCCCCCCCGGGGATCAGGTGGGGAAGCCGGGGGTGCGGAGTCACGCCCGTGTCGATCACGGCAACCTTCACGCCGGCGCCCCGGCCGAACTGCCACGCCTCGGGGAGGTTCAGCATCTCCATGTATCGCGGCGGCACCTTGAAGTCGCTGCCAGGCAGGACACCGACCTCGGTGCAGTAGGCAGTCTGCTTCATCGGCGCCGGCGGTCCGGGCGGACCGTCGGGTGGCACGGCGGCCGGGTCGATCGTCGGCGGGGAGATGGCATAGGCCGGTGGAAGGCCGGCCAACGCACCCGAGGTGAGTAGGAGCGCGGCGACGGTCACACGGGTCGTGCGACCTCGCCACACGTTCCGATCAGCGGTATCGGATCGCTGCATAGACATTCATCAACCACAATGCCAGCGGGAAGATCGGCATCAGGCAGAGGTATTCGATCCACTCCACGAACTTGCGGAACAGGGGGCTGTAGATGGTGTTGGGCACGACCGCGGCCGCGGTCAGGCCAGCAGCCGGAAGCAGCACGAGTATCGCCACGCTGATGGAGATCGCCATCGAGGATTGCAGAGTCATCGCGTACCTCGCCACCACTGCCGCGACGATGATCACGGACGTTCCGGCCAGGGTGACCGACTGCAAGCGGTCGACGTAGGAGCGGCCGCGCAGCATCAAAAAGCCTGCGATGGAGGCGGTCAGCAGCAGCGGCAGCCAGCGCTGCCCGGAACGCGGGTCGGAGAGGACGGTCAGGGAGAACACCGTCAGCGCGCCCAGCCCGAGCAGCAGTCCTGTCAAGAACGACCGAGCGCGCTCGGCCTGCAGCACCACATCGCGGACCGACGCCGGTCCCTCCAACACCGGCGGGCCTCCTTCGGAGCGCACCACTGTGGTGGGTAAGTCGGGGCGAGCCTCGAAGACCCAACGACTGGTGGCCGACGGGAAGACGGGCAGCCGGATCCCGGCCAGGCGCCGGGACAAGGCCGGCGCCGCGTGGTAGGCGAACACGCACGCCAGCACGATGCAGGCGAACATCGTCACGGTGCTGATCATCGCGACCATCCGCGCCAGGCTGGCGACCGTAGCCACCAGGCTGATCGTGACGATCGTGGTGTAGGTCGCCAGTCGCCGACCGGTGAAGCGCAGGATCAGCGCGGCGGCCACGGTCAGGACACCGAAGCCCAGCACTGCCTGCGGGGATCCCGCACCGCCCGGAGGAGCCCCGGCGGCCCCGACCGCGAGTGGCGCGAGGCTACTCAGCAGCATGGTATCGCCGACGAGTCGTTCGGCCGGCGTCTTGGCTCGCACCAGCAGCATCACGGCGACCGCCATGACGACGGCCCCGATCAGCGCGCCATAGACGGTGGGCAACCACGAATTGTGGTTCCAGCGCCACCAGCCCATCAGCGCTGACGCGGCGGTGACGCCGATCGCGACCATAAAGGCACCGACTTGCACCGCCGTACCCGGATCGATCGCAGCGAATCGTTTGCTGAGATTCGCCGCGACGGCCGTCGAGATGTGTTCGATGACCTGTGATCGGCGCTCAGTGTCGGAAATGAACCGGATCCAGAGTCGGTCGCCGTCGTAGACGTCCTGCTCGGTCAGTGACTGGGTGGCCCGTAGCGGCGTACCGTCGACCAGACACAGCGCCCACCGGCCGCGGCCGGTTGCCTCGAGTGTGACCTCGCCGAGTTCCCTGAGCCGGCTGTTGACCACCTTCAACAGCGGATCGGTCATCACCGATACGGGGGCATTGGCATCCAACAACACGCCGACCTGCACGCCCGTACCGGCCATGATGCCGACGACGACCGCGCGAGGCTGTGCGACTCCCTCGACGTCAGTCTGTGGCGCTTCGACTACCGCGGTCATCGCCCTGCACCCCCCGCAATGGTTGCCGTGTCACCCGGTGTCTTCAGCCACGCGCAGGCACCGGCCCGTACATTGCCCCAGGCCGCGCCGCCTCCCGGTATGTGCCGTTGGACTGATTCGATTCTCATCTGCCTTGCCTCGCGTTCAAGAGTGGTGGTGGTGACACTCGATGGGAATTTGCTAACGGTTTCAGAGAAGTATGCCGTGTCCGCATCCTGGCCGCATGTTGTGCGTGAAAGCATTGGTAAACTCTGTGTTTCGTGTCCGGGGTCAAACCCTGCTGTGGGTTTTCCACTCGCCGTAAGGAAGGGTGTCCAGTACCGTCTTGATGCCCACCTGCACGAGCTGGGGCGTGGCCGGGCAGATGGCCAACCACGCCTCCCCCGAACCCGCCGTCCGCGCCTGCTGGTACATCGCGATCCGGCCTCCGGACCCGTCCTTGAGCGACAGTACGGAGGTGCTGGGGCCCTTCGCGTCGTCCCGGTACTGACGTGCGTACACTGCGACCTCGGCCGCCGGGTCGGACAGCGCCTGTCCCAGCGCGGCCACCGTGGCTGCGCTGATGCCCATGCGTCGCAAATCGCCGCCGGAAAACACGTTGAAGCCCGATTCCTGCCACGACTTGGTCGCCTCGAGCATCTCCTCGAGGGGGACGTTGACCGCGTTGATCGCCGCAGGCTCCGCGTGGTGGATCGACTCCAGGCCGTCCATCACCAGCGCGGCGATCGAGGCGCTGTCGGCGACGGCGACGTCGTCAACCGTGATGTCGCCGCCGACCCGAACCGCCGACACCCAATGCTGGCCGCGCCGGGCCAGCACTACCCGGAACTCGTTGTCGGGGATGTCGCGCGAGCCGGGCGGCTGATCCTCGTCTTCGACCACGCCGTAGAGGAGCTTGCCCCGCGACAGCAGCGCGACGACTTCGAGATCCGGCGCGGCGAGCACCCGCATGCGGGCGGCCACTTGCTCGTTCACCTTGTCGTTCTCTACGATGCCCTGCTCGCGCATCACCGCCATGCCGGGATGTTCGTTGAGCCAGTCGTTGGAGTCGGTGGACACGAAGGGGCGACACCGCAACTCGGGCGCGACGTGCCGGATGTCCAAAAGAGCCTGGAGCATCCAGAAACCATCGACGTTGACGGTGATGTCGGTGCGGGTGTTCTGTTGGTCCATCAATCCCTCGAAGGTCGTTTCAATCGGTAACTGCAGGCGCGGCAGCACACCCGTCTGTGGTGTGCTGCCGCGCCTGCAGTCGGGGTTAGGCCCAGCTGGAGCCGACGGCCGAGTCGGTGCTGGCCATGTTGCTGCCTGCGGTCTGCACCTTCTGCCCGTGGGCGTTGGCCTGCTCGTAGATCACCTGGAAGTTGCGACCCAACTGGGTGATGAACTCCTGGCAGGCCACCGAACCGGCGCCGCCCCAGAAGTCACCAGCGGCCAGCACATCACGGACGATGGCCTGGTGTTCGGCCTCGAGCGATGCAGCCTGGGCGCGAATGGTGGCACCGTGAGCGTCCACATCGCCGAATTGGTAATTGATTGACATGACGGTGTTCTCCTAACGTCTGGAATGGTACGCAGCCTCGCCTTTTGGCGCTAGCTGCCCAGGATCTGCTGCGAGGCCTGCTCTTGCTGCTCGTAGTTGTTGGCGTCGCGGATCAGCCCGTCGCGCACCCCGTGGAGCATGTTGACGATGTTGCGGAACGCCTGGTTCATCTGGCCCATCGTGTCGTACGAGGTGGCCTGAGCCTGGCCGCTCCAGCCAGCACCGGCGATGTTCATCGACGATGCCCACATCTTGCGGGCCTCGTCCTCGACGGTCTGGGCGTGGACCTCGAAGCGGCCCGCCATCGCACGCATCTCGTGCGGGTCGGTCATAAAACGTGTTGGCATGTTGCCTCTCTCCTTTGTTGTCTTGATGAATTGATTCAGCGCATTGTCGACATGATCGGCGGCGGACCGACGGTTACGTGCTTACGCACCGCCGAACCGCACCCACGAAATTTATGTCCCCCTTCCCGGCAGCCGATGGCTGTCCGGGCGCTGTACCACGGTCGAACGAAGTCAAACCCGAACCACGACGTTTGAGTTGACGGCCCGCTCGATACTGCTGGGCGGTCAATCGGGCACCGGAGCATGCGCCGGTGGTCCCGATCCCCCCCGAATCGCCGATCCGGTCAGCCGGCGGCGACGGCGTTGGCGGCCTCGGTGGCCGCGTACGAGCCGGAGCTCATCGACAGCGTGTTCACGAACATCTCGTGAATCGCCTGCGCCTGCGCGCTCACCGCCTGGTACATCTGCGCGTGCGCGGCGAACTGAGCCGCGGTCAGCGCCGAAATCTCGTCGGCGGCGGCGGGCACCACCCCGGTCGTGGGGGCCGCGGCCGCGGCGTTCTGAGCGCTCATGGTGGCGCCGATGCCCTGCAGGTTCCCGGCCGCCGCAGCCAGAGCTTCCGGCTGTGTGGTCACGAACGACATACTGTTCCCTCCTCGATTAATTTCCAGCAATCGCTCTCGCATGAGAGTAGATGACTACGTAGCCCCAGGTTGCCTTCAGCGTCCCGTGTTCGCAACTGTTCACGAAACGGCACGCCGAATTCACCTTCGGTAACGTCAGGGTAACAGCGGCCGGCCCCGCTCGGGAGGTCTCACAACACAGTCACAGCAATCGTGCGTTTGCGGGACTGCAGGTAGACGGGCCACGGTGCCGCCGGACGGTGGTGAGGTGGTGAAAATCCGGTGTCCTGCCACGCGGCCCGGTGACCCGGCAAAGGCCCGAGAGGGGATGCCCACCACCCCTGTCCGGCATGGGCGACGCACGTCAACTGCGGTCGATCGACTGCCCGGCCGGGCCGTAACCGGCCAGCAACGCTTGCCGGGCGCGGCTCCGTCCCATCGCCGGGCCTTTCGTATCGGCGCCGCTCCCGCACCAGGATCGGCCACCAGGGGCTAGCTAGCCGGCAAACGGCGGCCGCGCCATGACGGTGGGGCGGAACCCGTAGCGCGGCCCCGCCCCGGGTGCGCCGCCCGGTGCGGTCAGCGGCACACCGCCGAAAAGGTGGCCGGTCCCGAGGTCGGGTGCCTCCCTGACGTTGCTGACCGCCCGTGGCTCCAAGGCGGGGCGAGGCGCGGGCGCGGCCTCACTCCAGAGGGACGGAACCGAGAGCCTGCCGACCGGTACGGCCTCGCCGAGCCGGGCGGTGACGGGCGCGGCGGCGCCGCCCAGCAGTCCGCCCAGCCCGCCCAGGCCTGGTGCGGCCTTCGTTGATCCGCCGGCGGCTGTGGTCGCCGGGCCACCGATGGCCCCCAGGCTCTTGGCGACCTGGACGAAGGAATTGCCCATCCCGACGCCGAAATAGGGCAGCCCCTCGGTGTTGTAGAGGAAACCGGCGTAGGGCGTGTAGGCGGTCAGCAGCGATTGCAGGCTTGTCGGGAAGCTCGGCGTCCCGAAGACGGTCTGCCACAGCCAGGACAACGGGCCCGACGACGAGGCCAGATGGTTCCCTTCGCCCTGCAGGGGGGATGACAGCGGCGCCGCCAGGCTTTTCAGCCGAGCGGTGATCTGGCCGATCAGATCGTGTAGCGCGCTCTGTCCGGAGGCCGCCGGGCTTTCCCCGGCCACGGCGAACGCGGTCACCGACGACGCGCTCGCCGACGATCCGGCGTAGGCGTACATCGCCGCGGCATCCCGGGCCCACATCTCGGCGTAGCCGGACTCCAGCGCCGCGATCGCGCCCGCGTTTTGGCCAAGCAGGTTGGTGGACGTCAGGCGCGCGAGCGTCGCACGGTTGGCCGCGATCGCCGGCGGGGGCACCATCGAGGAGAATGCGGTCTCGAACGCCGCCGCAGCCGCCCTGGCCTGGGTCGCCGCCTGCTCGGCTCGCGTGGCCGTGGTGCCGAGCCACGCCACGTACGGGGCGACCTTTTCGGCCATCGACGTCGACGCAGGCCCCAGCCACTCCTCACTCCCCAGTGCGATCACCGTCTGCGCATAGCTCAGGGCCGCCGCCGCCAGATCAGCGGCGAGGGCATCCCATGCCGAGGCCGCCGTCATCAGCGAGGCGGAACCCGGCCCGGCATACATGCGCCCGGAGTTGATTTCGGGCGGCAGCGATCCGAAGTCAGTCATGGCCGGCCGCCGTCGCGGGCGCACCTGCATCCGGCATGTCGCCGCTCCCCTGGATCGTCGTGCGGGGTCCCCCGTTCGGCGGTGCCCCGGCTGAACGCGACGCTAGTGCGGCCGGGCCGGTCTGCGGGCCGGCCGGGCCGGTGCCCGGCTCGCCGCGACGGGCCGTTCCCGCCGCGCCCCGGCGCCGTGGCGAGGTTCCGAGTGTGCCGTGTGATCTGCGGATACCGGCGGGGGCCGCGCTCGGCGGCGCCCGTCGCGCCGGCGGCCCCCCGGCGGCGCGCTGCAATAAAATCCGGTCGCAGGAAACGGTGTCGGGCGTGGCGCTACCCGGCGGACGGCGGCCGCACGAGGACGCTGCGCCTGAACCCGTACTCGCGGGACGAACCGACTGCTGCGCGACGTGCGGCGCCGCCCGTCGGGACCGCACGCGGCGGACCGCCGGCCCTGCCCTGCAGGTCGTCGGCACGGTCGACGCCCACGGCGCCGGCGGCCGGTTCGCGCGGCGAGCCGGGTGAATGGGCCCAGGCCGGCGGCACGGAGAGCCGCCCGACGCGGTCGGCCGAGCCCACCCGGGCGCCCACCGGCCCGGGGCCACGGAGGCCGAGGCGGGCGAACCGGGGCGTCGGATACCAGGCCCCGCCGGCGCCGGCGGTCGATCCGCCCGCGCCGAACGTCAGTTGTTGTCCGATCTGGGAGCCGAACGTCGCGATCCCCTGCCCGAGATAGGCGAGGCCGGGGAATGCGCGGAACACGGCCTGGCGCTGGTTGGGGCCGACGGAGCCCAGCAGCTGAACCAGGTGGTTGCCGTTCACTTCGGCGCCGTAGGCAGTCGACTGTACCGAAAGTTGTTGCAGCAGTTGCGGGACGGCGTCGAGCCCCGCCGGGTCAACGCGCTGTGCCGGCTCGGCGAACGGACGCAGTCGCGTGGCGGTCGCCGAGTCGGCGGCGTAGTCGTACATCGAGGTCGCGTCCTGCGCCCACATCTCGGCGTACTGGGCTTCCAGGGCCGCGATGGCGGCAGCGTTCTGCCCGAAGAAGTTGGTCGCGACCAGCGTCGCGGACGTCGCCCGGTTGGCGGCGATCACGGGCGGGGGAACCGTCGAGGAGAACGCGGTCTCGAAAGCGGCCGCGGCCGCCCGGGCGCGATCGGCGGTCTCCCCGGCCGCTGTGGCTGCGGCACCCAGCCAGGACACGACGACGGCGGCCGAGGCCGCCATGGACCGTGACGCCGGCCCCAGCCACGGCGAGCCGCTCAACTCGGCGATGACGCTCGCCCACCCGGTCGCCGCCGAATCCAGTTCGGCCGCAAGGCCGTCCCACGCGCCGGCCGCCGCCATCAGGGAACCCGACCCCGGGCCGGCGTACATCCGGCCCGAGTTGATCTCCGGCGGCAGCGCCCCGAAGTCCATGGCTAGCGAACGCCGACGTCGAACGACATGTGGGGCCTCGCAAGCTGTCCGGGGAGACGAGTTCTCCCAATCTCTTGCCTGCGAGGCTAGATCGGCGCGCTCCCGTACCGGGACGCCCGACGGTCCGTGCCCACCGCACGCGCACCGGCCCGACGCCGAGGTGCCGCATCTCGCCGGAGCCCGCCGCACACGCGCTGAACAGCACCGATGCCACACCGCCGGGCGCGCCTGGACCGGAGGTTTCGGTGCGGTCGCCGAGGGCGGCTACGGGTAAAAATCCGGCCGCGGATAACACCTGCGCCGAAACGCCGACGGGTGCCGTGCCGACGGCGCTGAGCGCATCGGCACGGCACCCGACCGGGTCGGTCGATCGTTACCCGGCGAAGGGCGGGCGCGCCATGACGACGGGCCGGAACCCGTACCGCGGCCCGGACCCGACCCCGCTGCCGGCGCCGGCACCGGCCAGCGGCATGCCGCCGAGCACGTTGCCGGGTCCGCCACTGGCTGCGGCCTCGGGGGCGGCGCTGACGGTGCTGACCAGCTGGGCAGGGGTGTGCGCCAGCGGCGCGGTGGCCCCCGACCAGGACACCGGCACAGCGAGCTTGCCAATGGAGGCCGCGTTGCCCATGGACGCCGTTGCCGACGCCGCGTGTGCGGCGACGCCGCCGCCACCGCCGAGCAGGCCGCCCAGCCCGCCCAGACCAGGCAGGGACTTGGCGGCACCGGCGGCCGCGGGCGCGACACCGCCCAGTGCACCCGTGGTCTTGGCGATCTGGATACCGAAGTTGCCCATACCAACGGAGAAGTAGGGCAGACCTTCCGTGTTGTACCAGAGGGCCGAGTAGCTGTTGTAACCGGTGACGAACGTCCCGATGTTGTTGGGCAGCACACTTTGACCACTGATGACGAACCACAGCTCTTGGAGCAAGGGGTTGGCGTTCTGGAACTGCGTCATCATGTTGGTGGTCGAGGTCGGATTCGAGAGGCCCTGCAGTGTGCTCGGCAGCGACGAGATGATGTTCTGCAGGTTGTTGGTGGCCGGCCCGCCCGCCGCGGTAGTGGTGGCGGCGGTCTGCAGGCTTTGGGCCGCGGGGTTGGCGATGGCCGGTGCGTTCTTGTAGGGCGTCACCTTGGTCGCCGTCGAGGACTGGGCCGCATAGGTGTACATCGCGGTGGCGTCCTGAGCCCACATCTGGGCGTACTGGGCCTCCAACTGGGCGATGATCCCGGTGTTTTGCCCCAGCACGTTGGTCGCGATCGCCTGGGCCGTCTCGGTGCGGTTGGCCGCCACCAGCGGCGGGGGCACCGTGGCCGCCAGCGCGCTCTCGTAGGCCGCCGCGGCCGCCCGCGCCTGGGCGGCGGCCTGCTCGGCCTGGGCCGCGGTGGTGCTCATCCACGCCACATAGGGCGCGACGGCCGCCGCCATCGAGGCCGAGGCCGGCCCCAACCACTCCTCGCTGCTCAGGGCGGTGACCACCTTGTCATAGCCCAGCGCCGTGGAGTTCAACTCCGCGGCCAGCCCGTTCCACGCCGAGGCCGCCGCCATCAGCGACGACGAACCCGGACCCGAATACATCCGCGCGGAGTTTATCTCCGGCGGAATGGCACCAAAATCAATCACCTTTGACCTCCTCTAGCCGGTCGCGGCCGCGTTGGCCGCCTCGGTCGCCGCGTACGACCCCGAGCTCATGCCCAAGGTGTTGACGAACATCTCATGAATGGCCTGCGCCTGAGCGCTCACGGCCTGGTACATCTGCGCATGTGCGGCGAACTGCGCCGCGGTCAACGCCGACACCTCGTCGGCCGCCGCGGGCACCACCCCCGTAGTGGGGGCCGCCGCCGCGGCGTTCTGGGCGCTCAGCGTCGAGCCAATCCCCTGCAACGTCCCCGCCGCCGACGCCAACGCCTCCGGCTGCGTAGTCACGAACGACATGCGATCTCCTTTCCAAAAATCTTCGCGCTCAACAGCTTCCGAGTTTCAGTCTTATGGTCATGGTCGTGTCCGGGCCTATCCGGCCGAAGGTGGCCGCACCACCACGCTGTAGCGGAACCCGTACTTGTTGACGTACCCGGAGGCGGCCCGCCGGCCCCCCGTCCCGAGCGGCATGCCGCGGAGGATGGCGTTGCCGGGTGCGTTGTTCGCCGCAGCGTGGACGGGGGTGCCCTCCACACCCTTGACGCTGGAGCTGACCTCCGTCGCCGGTGTGGCCGGCGTGGTCCATCCCGACGGCACCGACAGGCCCCCGACCCGACCGGCCCCACCCGTGCTGGCCGACACCGCCGAGACGCTGTGGGCGCCGAGGCCGAGCTGCGCGAACTGCGGTGTCGGATACCAGTAACCGCCCGCGCCGGCCGTGGTACCGGCGCCGAACACCAGCTGCTGTCCCTCCTGGTACCCGTGGTAGCTCGTACCGTAGCCGTTGTACACCTGCAGCAAGTTGTGGAACAACGTGTAGTAGGTCGCCTGATTGATCCCGGAGGTGTTCCACGCGGTGGGGATCTGGTTCAGCGGCCATGGCAGCGCCGCCGGGTTCGTGGTGGCCGTCGTGAGCATGTTCTGCAGCTGCTGCAGCGGCTGCGGCAGCGCGGTGGCCGCCGAGATCGCGTGCGGCGTCACCGCCGCCGGCACCAGCTGCGGGGTGGTGGTCGCGGTGGTCTGCGCGGAGTTGCCGGCCGGGGTGGCGACCGCCTGGGCAACCGCCATTGCCTGGTCGGCACCCGCGTTCGGGGTGGTGGTCTTCGGCGGGGAGTTGAACGGCACCAGCTGCGAGGCGGTCAGCGACGACCCCAGGTAGCCGTACATCGCCGCCGCGTCCTGCGCCCACATCTCCATGTACTGCGCCTCGGTGGCCGCAATCGCCGGGGTGTTCTGCCCGAAGAAGTTGGTCGCAATAAACATCAGCAGCAATGCGCGGTTCGCCGCGATCACCGGCGGCGGCACCGTCATCGCGAACGCGGTCTCGTACGCGCCCGCGGCCGCCCGGGCCTGATTGGCGGTCTCCTCGGCCTGACCGGCCGCCGCGCTGAGCCAACTCACATACGGCGCAACGGCGGACATCATCGAAGCCGACGCCGGCCCCACCCATGGTCCACTGGTCAATTCCGTCATCGTCGAACCGTAACCGGCGGCGGCCGTGCTCAGCTCGGCCGCCAATCCGTCCCAAGCCGACGCGGCGGCCATCATGGGCGCCGATCCAGGACCCGTGTACATGCGACCGGAATTGATTTCGGGCGGTAGCGCCCCGAAGTCAAACACCGTGCCCTCCCTCATTGGGCCGTGGCCGCCACGCGACCCCGACGTTCGAACAAGACCTAGCGGAGACCGCGGTCACGGCCTCGTCACATTCGCTACTTCCGGGCCGCTGAGCCGGTGGAGCTTTGAGCTGTGGGTTCACAGTTAGCAAATCCAGTCGAGGGGCGGACCCAAACAAGTTGGCGTGTTGGTTCGCTGTGCCGGACTAGTGATCCCTCAACGGGATTCCCGTGAGCCCGGTCACGAGCGGCGCGCACATCCTGTCTGGACACCCCCATAGTCAGCAACCGAGCGACAGCTCGCTTGTGGGCTGACCTGTCGCTCGCCAAAGACATTAACCCGTTATAAGCGGGACACCGACCTGAGACGCCAACTGTTCATTACCCGCCGACCACTGTTCACTCGAAGTCAACTGCCGTTCATTTGCCGTTTGCTCGGCTGTCGACTGAGCGGATATTTCCGTCAATCCTCGTCGAGGACCAGCGCCATTTCCGGGCAGGAGGCCACACCTTCGCGCGTCAGCTCCTCGTCCTCGGGCCGTACCTCGTGCTCCTCGAGGATCGAATATCCCGAGTCGTCGATCGGGAACAGCTCCGAACTGACGGCGTAACACTGTGCGTGCCCTACACATTTCGACTTCTCGAGACGAACCTTCACCTGAGTTCCTTCTTCGGCGGCCCGACGAGCGCGCCAGGTCGGATTGACAACTCGCTAGGTAGATTAGTCGGTCGGTAGGGTTTGGCAGATGCCCGCACCAAGGCCCACGGCCTCAGCGGGGCGTAGCGGCCGAGATCCGATCGGTGCGGCTTCGCTGCGGCTGCCGTATGGGCGGTCACGAACAAGATAGGCGGACACCAGCGCGCATGAGCATTCTCGACGACTGGCAGCCGGGCGCCTCTCCCATGCCGCGGCTGGAGTATTCGACGCTGCCGATGGCCGAGGACCGGGGCGCCGGATGGAAGACGCTGCGCGATGCCGGACCGGTCGTGTACATGAACGGCGCCTACTACCTGACCCGCCGCGAGGACGTGCTGATGGCGCTGCGCGAGGCCAACCTGTTCTCGGCGCAATTGGCGCTGCAGCCCCCCGGTAGCCCCGTGCCCGTGCTGCCGTCGGCGTTCGATCCGCCCGAGCACACCCGCTACCGCAAGATCCTGCACCCGTACTTCAGCCCGGAGGGCCTGAGCAAGTCGCGGCCCGTGCTGGAGCGCCACGCCAGGGACATGATCGCGGCCCTGGCGGGGCGCGGCGAGTGCGAGGTGATGGCCGAGTTCGGGCGGCTCTACCCCTATCAGGTCTTCATGGACCTCTACGGCCTGCCGCTGCAGGACCGCGACCGCGTGATCCGCTGGAAAGACGCCGTGGTGACCGGCAAGTCCGAGGGGGACGAGCTGTACGCCTATTTTGCCGACGTCATCGAGCGACGCCGCCAGAACCTGGGCTCCGACCTGTTGTCGCAGATCATGACCGGCCCTGGCGAGCTCACCGATCTCGAGCTGCTCGGGATGACGCACCTGCTGATCCTGTCCGGTCTGGACACGGTGGCCGCGGCGATCGGGTTCTCGCTCTTCGAGCTGGCGCGCAGGCCGCAGCTGCGCGCCCAGATCCGCGAAAATTCAAGGCAAACAAGGGTTTTCATCGAGGAGATCGTCCGGCTGGAGCCGTCGGCGCCGGCTGCGGCCCGGGTCACCACCGACTTCGTCAAGGTGGGCGGCATGACGCTGCCCCCCGGCACACCGGTGCGGTTGTGCACGGCGGCCATCAACCGCGACGGCAGCGACGAGATATCCACCGATGAGCTGGTCGTGGACGGAAAGATGCACCGGCACTGGGGGTTTGGGGGTGGTCCGCACCGGTGCCTGGGCTCGCATCTGGCCCGGATAGAACTGACCATCATCGTCGGCGAGTGGCTCAGGCAGATCCCCGACTTCGAACTGCCCGAAGGCTACGTGCCGGAGATCCCGTTCCCGTCGAAAACCTTCGCGCTCAAGTCATTGCCGCTGCACTGGAACTCAACGCATGAGCGCTGACGGCGAATACCAGTCGGGGGCGTTCCAAATGCCGCGGCTGGACTACGCGGCGTTGCCGCTCGGCAGGGACCGAGGCGCCGGATGGAAGGCGTTGCGGGACGCCGGGCCGGTCGTGTACATGAACGGCCACTACTACTTGACCCGCCGGGAGGACGTGCTCGCGGCGCTGCACGATCCCACGCTCTTCTCGACCCGACTGGCGCTGCAGCCCGCCAGCAGTCCGGTGCCGGTGGTGCCGTTGGCGTTCGACCCGCCCGAGCACAAGTTCTACCGCACGATCCTGGACCCCTACTTCAGCCCGCAGGCGGTGGGCAGGTCCCGGCCGGTGCTGGAGCGCCACGCCGCCGACATGGTCGCGAGCCTCGCCGGCCTGGGCCGGTGCGAGGCAATGGCCGACTTCGCGCGCCTCTACCCGTTCCAGGTGTTCATGGACCTCTACGGGCTGCCGCTGGAGGACCGGGACCTCGTGATCGGCTGGAAAGACGCCGTGGTGGCCGGCAGGTCCGACGCGGGCCAGGGCGAGGCGTTGCTGGCATATTTCACCGACGCCGTCCGGCAACGTCGTCGCAGCCCCGGCGCCGACATGCTCTCGCAGGTCCTGAACGGGCCCGGCGAACTCAGTGACCTCGAAGTGCTCGGCACGGTCTTCCTGCAGATCCTGGCCGATCTGGATGTGGTGGTCGCGGCGATCGGATTCTCGCTGTTCGAGCTGGCACGGCGGCCCGCGTTGCGCGGTGGGCTGCGTGAGGACGCCAGGCAGGTACGGGTGTTCGTCGAGGAGATCATCCGGCTGGAGCCCTCGGCGCCGGTGGTGGCCCGGGTCACCACCGACTTCGCCAAGGTGGGTGGCATGACGCTGCCCCCGGGCACACCCGTGCGGCTGTGCATCGCCGCGATCAACCGTGACGGCAGCGACGAGATGTCCACCGACGAACTGGTGATGGACGGAAAGGTGCACCGGCACTGGGGGTTCGGCGGCGGGCCGCACCGCTGCCTGGGCTCCCACCTGGCCCGGCTCGAGCTCGCCGTGATCGTCGACGAATGGCTCCGGCAGATTCCCGACTTCGAACTGCTGCCGGGCTACACTCCGGACGTCGAATTCCCGTCGAAAGCGCTCGCGCTGAAATCGCTGCCGTTGCGCTGGGGCTGACCCGGTCACCGGCGCCCGAGGGGCGCCGATGCAAGATTGGTGTGCCATCACGCCCCGAAGACACCCTCAGCAAGCGGAGAACAGAGCATGAGCGCTCCCGAGCAAGGCCAGCCCGGCTCGTTCTACCTGCCGCGCCTCGAGTACTCGAAGCTGCCAATGGACCAAGACCGCGGCGTCGGATGGAAGGCGTTGCGCGACGCCGGGCCGGTGGTCTACATGAACGGCCACTACTACCTGACGCGGCGGGAGGACGTGCTGGCGGCGCTGCGCAACCCCAAGGTGTTCTCCTCGCGGCTGGCGCTGCAACCCCCGGGCAGCCCCCTGCCGGTGGTGCCGTTGGCGTTCGACCCGCCCGAACACACCCGTTACCGCAAGGTGCTGCAGCCGTATTTCAGCCCGCAGGCACTCAGCAGATCCCGGGCGGTGCTCGAACGCCATGCCGCCGAGATGATCGGGGCGTTCGCCGCGAGGGGCGAGTGCGACGCTATGGCGGACCTCGCCCGGCTGTACCCGTTCCAGGTTTTCCTCGATCTCTACGGACTGCCCCTCGAGGACCGGGACCAGGTGATCGCCTGGAAGGACGCGATCGTGACCGACAAGCCCTACCTCACGCAGGAGGACTTCGCCGAGGGCAACAAGTTGTTGACGTATCTCGCCGAGGCGATCCGGCAACGGCGGGAGAATCCCGGTTCCGACATGTTGTCGCGGGTGATGACCGGCCCGGGCGAATTCACCGACCTCGAGCTGTTGGGCATGACCCACCTGCTGGTGCTGGCGGGTCTGGACACGGTCACCGCGGCGATCGGGTTCTCCCTGTACGAACTGGCCCGCAGGCCCGCGCTGCGCGCCCAGCTCCGCGGCAACCCCAAGCAGATCCGGGTTTTCATCGAGGAGATCGTCCGGCTGGAGCCCTCGGCGCCGGTCGCGCCCCGGGTGACCACGGAGGTCGTCACCGTCGGCGGCATGACGTTGCCGGCGGGCACACCGGTGCGGTTGTGCATGGCCGCGGTCAACCGCGACGGCAGCGACGAGACCTCCACCGACGAACTGGTGATGGACGGAAAAGTGCACCGGCACTGGGGGTTCGGCGGCGGGCCGCACCGCTGTCTGGGCTCGCACCTGGGCCGGATGGAACTGACGGTGGTCGTCGGGGAATGGCTCGACCAGATTCCCGATTTCGAGCTGCCCGCGGACTACATTCCCGAGATCGCGTTCCCGTCGAAGACGTTCGCGCTCAAGGCGTTACCGCTGCGCTGGGGCTGACCCGGCCAATCCAGGCCGCCCCAGCGCAACGATCGCGAACTCTCTACTTGCGCACCTCGGTCGCCGCCACCTGCACGAACACACCGGTGTCCTCGGCCATCAGCAGGCCACGGCCACGGGGCAGCGGGCCGCCCTTCATCTTGCCGCGGATGAAGCCCTCGTCGGGGTCGGCGTCCATCACCAGCAGCGGTGCGTTGGCCTGGTGCAGCGCTCGCAGCATCGGGTCGCTGCCCGCCGAGGACCAGCCACCGAAGGATCGGGTGGCGATCACGTGCAGGCCCACGTCGGCGGCCCTGGTCACCCACGGGACGGCCTTGTGCAGCGGCGAGTCGAACCCCGTCGGGAGCTGCTGGATGTCGTCGACGATCAGGAAGATCTCCGGGCCGCTCCACCACGACCGCGAGAGCAGCTGCTCGGCCGAAAGGCCGGGCGGCGGCTCGCGGCCCGCCAGGACCGCCGCCAACTCGCCCATCATCGCCTGGACGCCGTCGAGGTTGTAGGCGAACTTCTCCACGTAGTCGGAGCCCAGCGCCGTCAACAGTTGACGGCGCGGGTCGACCAGCCAGACCTGAGCCGAACGTTGCGACGTGGCGGGCGCACTGGTGGCGCCCGGGGCGTACAGCCGCCCGATCTCGGCCATGATGGTGGCCAACGTGGTGGTCTTCCCGCATTCGCGTCGGCCCGTGATCATCAGGTGCGAGTTCTCGCCGAAGTTGAGATAGACCGGGTTAAGGTCCAGCTCCGAGATCGCCCATGCGATGCCGCCGGCGCCGACACCCTGGCGGGTGTCCCGGGCGGCCAGCTCCCGCACCTGCTGCACGCCGAACGTGGCTGGCAGCCGGCGCACCGGCGGGGCCTGGCCGCTGGTCAGCCTGCTGACCGCTTCGACGATGCTGTCGGACTCGAAGGTGTTGTCGGGTGTGCTGGCCAGCGCGGGCCGGGCGACCAGGGTGTGCAGACCCGACTGCGGGTCGGCGTCGAGGCGGACGTAGTTCACGGCGACCATGCCGCGGCCCGGCTTGACCGGCACGTCCTTGGCGAACCGGGAACGCACCAGCTTGGCGTCCTCCACCGCGGCCAGCCGCAACTCGACACGCGAACCGAAGCCGCTGCGCACCGGCGGGCGCAATTCCGACTCGCGGTCGGCGGTGACGATCACGTGCACACCGAACGAAGGGCCCTGGTTGATGATCAGGTTGACCTGTTCGATCAGGACCTCGTTCTCCTCCGCGAGCGCCCGGTAGTTGTCGATCACCAGGTAGACGTCGCCGAACACGTCGGGCACGGGACCCGAGGCGCCACCGAACTTGCGGCGCCGGAACACCTCCATCGAGGCGATCCCGTATTCGAGGAAGGTGCGCTTGCGGTCCCGCACCAGCGCCAGCAGCTCGGCCACGGTGCGGCGCACGCCGTAGGGGTCCGTGGGACCGACCACCTCACCCACGTGGGGCAGCTGCGCGACCGTGGTCAACGCGGTGCTGCTGTAGGCCAGGCAGTAGAACTGGACCTGCTCGGGGGTGTGGGTCAGCGCGGCCGAGCAGATCAGCGTCTGCAGCGCGGTCGTCTTACCCGAACCGCCTGCGCCCAGGATCAGGACGTTGGAGCCGGGGCCCGAGGTGTCGACCGTCCACGGCGGCTGGTCGTGCTTGAACGGGCGGTCGATGATACCGATCGGGAAGACCAGGTCGCGCGCCGTTCCGTAGTCCTGTTGCCACGGGTGCCCGAGGAACCGGTTCACCAAGTCGTCAATGGCGACGGGCTGGTTTAGCGGCGGCTGCCACAGCCGGTAGGGCTCGAACGGGATCTTGCGCAACTGGTCGATGATCACCGTACCGACCTTCGGTACCCGGATGCCCTCTTCGTCCTCGTCCTCGGCCTCGACGGGCAGCGGCGGCTCGGCCGACTCGCCGTTGGTCGGGATCGCGACCTGGTCCGGTCCCCCGACGCTGACCTCGAGCGGGGTGAAGGCGTTGGTGAACAGCTGCGGGCGCACGTAGTCGATGCTGTGCACCAGCGCGGGCGCTTCGTCGCCGTCGATCGTGACCCCGCGCGGAACGAAGTCGCGCCACAGGAACTCCGCCTGGAACCGGACGATGTCCTCGAGGCTGCGGCGGAAGTAACCCAGGCCGGCCTGGGCGGGCAGGTTCACCGCGTTGGGCACACCGGCCGCCTGGGCCGCGCCCGCGGTGCGGGCCTTCAACACCAGGCGGTAACCCATGTTCTCCATGAGCTTTTCGGCCCGGCTCTCGATGGTCTGCGACGCCATCATCAGGTGGATCCAGTAGGCACGGCCCTGGCGGCCGATCGAGTCGAGGACGTCGACCGCAGTCGGCATGATGCGGAACCACTCGTAGAACTCGTCGATGACGACCACGAGCATCGGCAGCGGCGGCATGTCCTGGCCGCGGGCGCGCATCCGGAGGCGCACCGAGTTGTACTCCTTGGCATCGTCGACGCCGGCGCTGTCGCAGATCGCCTTGCGGCGCGCGATCTCGCCCCACAGCGCGTCCAGGAAGCGCTCCATCAGCGCCTGGTCCTCTTCCAGGTCGGTGATGATGCGCGACACGTGCGGCACTCCGGCGAACGGCTTGACCGCCGATCCACCCTTGAGGTCGGCCAGCACGAACTGCAGTTCCTCCGGCGGGTGGCTGAGCATCAGCGACTCGATCACGGTCCGCACCAGGGTCGACTTACCCGAACCCGTCGTGCCGGACATGACGCCGTGCGGGCCGTCGCCGCCTTCGTCCAGCGACTTCATGTCCAAGAACAGCAGTTCGCCGTTGTCGGAGCGATTGCCGAACGGCGCGCGCAGCCGCGACCGGCCCATGTGGTCGGAGCGGCTGCCCCACAGCGCGTGGAAGTCGATGTCGGCCGGGTCGTCGATGCCGTAGTAGGCCAGGATGTCGCGGGCGCCGATGTGGGCGACGCGCTGGCCGATCTCCTCGTACGCCTCGGCGAGCCGCCAGCGCGCCAGCTTCTGCGCGAACTCCTCGGCCTCCTCGAGGCTGAAGTGGTCGGTGAGCGCGAAGAACCACGGCTTCTCGTCGATCACCATCCAGGTGTCGCGGTCGCGGGGCAGCGCCTCGATGATGCCCGTGTGATCGAAGCTGAGGATCCGCTCGGGGACCGAGGTCCACATGGAGGACCCGGTCAGGTCGAAGAAGGTGACCCCGTCGATGCCCTCGGCGCTGATCACGAACTCCCACTGGGGATCTGCGGCGTCGGCGATGATCACGGTGTGCGGCGTCGGCGTCTGCGCCGAGGAGCTGGCGTGCCGGGGCGTGAACGAGCCGCGACCGGCGAACAACTCGGCCTGCTCGGCGGCGAACTCGCGCACCGAGCCGTACACCATCCGCGCGTTGCCCGCCGCGTCGTGACGCCGGGGGTCGCCGAAGTGGGGCAGCCACTTCACCCAGTCCCACTCGTCGAGGTCGGAGCTCACCACGATCATCTGGACGTGGTCGGGGCCGTGCGAGAAGGCCAGCTGGCAGATGATCGCCCGCATCAGTCCCAGCACCTGCTCGCGCTCCCCGTTCAGCGCGTACCACGGCTCGACCAGCAGCGAGATCATCTTGGGCAGGTTGTAGACGACGCTCTGGTAGCGCCCGAACTCCTGCAGCGCCTTACCGGTCACCGGTTCGAGCTCGATGTCGGTCGGCATGTTCTGGGGCTCACCCCAGGTCACCTCGGGACGCGTCATGCCCACGCCGACCCGGACGACACCGAAGTTGAGGTCCTTGCCGTCGGGCTTGCGCTCCCACATCCGCGGCGAGCCGACGGCGGCCGAGAGCGTGTCGGGCGCCGGGTGGAACCACCGGTAGTTGGCGTCCATGCTGTCGGCCGACTCGTGGGCGGTCTCGCGCAGCATGTCCAGCATCAGCATGAACTGCGCGCGCATCGCGTCCAGCTTCGGCCGGCTCATCTGCTGCTGGCCGCCCATCCGGCCGCCGAACATCATCATCATCATCCCGCCGACCATGAAGATCG